>CBDUAB010000568.1:0-3931 GCA_965365045.1 uncultured Planctomycetales bacterium | reverse complement strand
GTAGTCTTCACGCTCCCGCGTGAAGAGACTCGCGAGCGACTGGTCCATCATCATTTTACCAGCACGAGCATCGCGACATTTGAGACAGCGTCGATTCGACGGACCTGTTTCGTGACCGTAACTCGATGGTCACGTTGGCATCACGCGGAGCTTGATGACTTCTTTGGACGACTCTCACCAGCGCAACGAGACTAATTGCTGGGCAAGTCCATTTGGCCACATTTTTTCACAGCCTTACGGCGACCGAAACAACCGCACGCCGATCGGCTGGGCCGTCTATGGTTGCATCGACGCCAAGCCTCACCCGGAGGGAGATTTTCCTCACGCGATCGAAGCGCTTCTACATTCTGTGTGTTCCGTGTCTTCCGTGGTCCGTCTAGGCCAATCCGGATTACGGCTAACAAATGACAACGATGCTACCTGCCGTTGGGGCTGTGGAATCTAATCTCATTCATCGTCGTCGTCGTCGTCATCATCGTCGTCATCATCGTCATCGTCATCATCGCGCAAACGTTCGTCGAGGTCCTTGAGGAATTCTTCAACTTCCTCGAGCCGCTTCGTGAAGTGTCGCTCCACGTGCTCAAAGCGTTCGCCGACCGACTTTTCTAGGTGGTTCACATGTTGGTTGGTACCCTCTGACACCTCGTGGATGGCTCGTTCGAACTGTTGCATCCTTTCTTCCAAATGGTGACGGATTTCGTCAAGACCTCGATGTGCTTCGTCCGTGGCACGGCTGATCGCTTCGATGTTGCCCACTTGCTCTCGAAGACCGTGCAGCATGCCCTGGAATTCCTCCGTCCTTTCCGTCAATCGCATGATTCGTTCGTCACCTTCCGGGCGTGGACCGCGTCGCTCCGGTTCTCGTCCAGGTGCCACTCTCCGCAATGAACGACGGGTCCGCGGCTCGTGCAGATGCCCGCGGATTTCGTGCGCAAAATCATGCAATCCGGCCGCTTCCAAATGTTCAATGGCTATCTCTAGGTGGCGTCGTCGTGCTGCTTGTTGGTCATGCTCAGGGTCAGGTGCCTGAGAACGAACACGCGCGGGTCGCCGTCCTTGATCATGCTCGCGCGACTGGGAACGAGCACGTGCAGGATGCCGTTCTTCTCTTTCGTCACGATCTCGCGAAGCAAAACGCTCCCTTAGATCTCGCACAATTCGTTCCACAATCTCACGTCCATCACCGTCATCGGACAATACCGTGAAGTCAAGCTTCATACGTCGATGCTCATTTCTTCTTTCTACGTCAGGATCGCGATCTCGGTCACGGTCGCGATCTGGATCACGATTGCGTTCACCGTCACGATTACGATTTGGGGCGCGATCTGGTCCACCGTCGTGATCACGGTCACGGTCGTGATCGCGCTCGCGACCGTCGCGCCGTTCGCTACGCCGTTCGCCAGATTCTTGAGCCGCAACAACTGCAATTGACGAAGTGCCGAGCATGCAGACAATGCTCAAGACAAGCCTTAGTGGGATGCGTTCGGTGACAAGCATTACAGTGCTCCTTTTGTGTGCTGACGCCAATGTAGCCAAGACCACATCGGCTTATCGCGTTGCGAGAAAGCGGATCGTATCTCACGCATTGTAGCTGAATCGCCAGCAAGAGTCGCGTGGCTGCCCGAGTAATGCGGGATTCCAACGACTTGCCCCTCGCTTGCGCAACGGGCTATTGTTGGTGGAAAGATGTTCTCGGTATTTTTTTCCGACTCCCCGACGCGAAGCTCCGCGGCCTGTGTCGATGCGAAGCCCGTGTACGGAAAGGCACACCTCTGGACAACCTACTGCCTTACGGCCTCGTTCGCCACCACGTTCATCGGGCGCCGGCGGTCAATTCTGGACTATTCAACGGCCTCACCAATACCGTAACTTACGATCGAAGTGGAAGCACTGTCATTCCGAGGGAGCCTCAGCGACCGAAGAATCTTCCAAAACGCGTTGCGCCACAACGAAGGGCAAGTTCGAACATATTTCACACTGACGGTATTCACCCCTGTGCCACTGCCAAACTTGGTTGGTAGATCCTTCAGTCGCTGGGGCTCCTTCAGGATGACATAAATGTTGCGAGTATTTCCAATTTGAGTTACGTTTTTCACCGTCTTTGACGACTCTCGGCAATTGGAATTCTGATCAATGCATAACCCACCATCTTGCTCAGCGGCACGTCGTCTGATCCAAGGCACGCTTGCGTTTACGGTTGGCCTCTTGTGTGTCATTTCGCAAGGTTGGGCTCAGCGTATCGAATCAGGTGTCCGCGCCGTTGTCACGCGCGCGGCTGGCGATGTCACGATCGACGGCAATTTATCTGAATTCGCAAACGCCGTGTGCACACCGATCGAATACTTTAACGCGGACTCAAAGAATCGGCCGGCTCAGTTTTTCTACCTCTGGGACGACGAAGCCTTTTACGTCGGACTGCGAACTTTGGACACCAAGATGTTTTCGCCGGTTCATCCTTTGTGGGAAGGTGACGCGGTCGAATGGTACTTCGACACACGTCGCGACCAATCGTTTCGAGATCAGCAGTGGGGTGATGGATCCGTGCACTGCTTTTTTACACCCATGAAACTGGCCGAATTGAACCCTCGCTTCTGTTTGCGACCGGGTTACCTGGATGCGATCGCGCAGACGGGAGTCAAAGTCGCCGCCCGGAAATGGGCTCATGGATTAGAGGTCGAATTCAAGTTGCCTTGGGTAAACTTTCCGAACTTTGAGGCCAAGGTCGGAGAGGTTATTGGCGTTGACGCCGAGCTATCGTACAGCGACGGTGGTCCCCGGTCATTTCGTAGCTTTGTTTTTGGCAGCCCATTGTCGGTACAGCAACCGGGAAATCTGGCTCGTGTTCAATTGGTCGAGGAGTTCCAATCGGAACATTGGCGGGCAGCGGGTCCCGTGATGATGCCGATCCGTATCGACACACCTTGGTCACAAAAGGGTGTGCCTCACGTTGTCGGCCGAATTGCGATTCCGCCGAATCGGCACGCACAGATTGGGCGCGTCACGTTTCATCTTGTCGATCTGGCTGGAGCACCAATCGGTTCGTTCGTGGCGACGGAGGAAACCACACTTCAAGCTGAATACCATTTCGTGACAAGATCGGCTCGCTGGCCGGCTGATCTTGCCGCGCCCGGCACGTATACTTCCTACGCAGTTGTCTACGATATAGCCGGACGAGAACTAACTCGCGTCGCACCACGCATGGTCAGCGTCAACTCGCTACTGGGTTATTAGCATGGAAGTGCTCCACAACCTCGTGACCACTTGTTAAGAGCCGTCGTTTGACCAATTGACGTCGCTGGCGGTTTCCTAGTTTTGCAAAAACAACGTCTTGTGGTCCTCGCGCGACCGCAGCTTGGGCCCCGCGAATTCCCGTTGCGTTCTGATGCCAGATGAGAAAATCCTCGCCGTCCACCAGCTTATCGCCATTGAAATCACCGTCGGCCCAACCATTGTTTCTACTAAACCGGTTCTGTCGCCAAACATCAAGGTCCTTACCGTCGACCGCACCGTCCAAGTTCGCGTCGCCGAATCTCGTTTTGAGCACCTCGTTAACCAGCGTAGCCACATCGTCTTCGTTGGTTAGTCCGTTTTCATCGAGGTCAAAGTAGAAACCACGGCTCTGCTCGCGAACGGCCGTGAAAATCGCATCGATATCGGCCGCATCCACAATCGCGTCGGCGTTGAAGTCGCCCAACACTGGCCCTTGAGCGTAAGCAACGAAAATGTTGAAGTCGCTTCCGTCAGTGACGCCGTCTCCGTTGAAGTCCGCGCTCGCCCAACCCGATTCGCTCTGAAAACGGTTGCTTGACCAGATATCCAAGTCGTTGATGTTGACACTTCCATCCAAATCAGCGTCCCCTGGAAAAACGTTCAAAACCTCGCGCAGCAGGAACATCACGTCGGTCGTGGTCACCTTGCCGTCATCGTCCAA
>CBDUAB010000567.1:0-3932 GCA_965365045.1 uncultured Planctomycetales bacterium | reverse complement strand
TCCGGTTCTCTCGTGTGGCTGATTGCCACGCTGTCTTCACGAGAAAAAGTAGCGACTCGCGTCTGACAGGGTCCGATGGGAAGCTCGTAGCTCGTAGGCCGGAACAAGCGGCGCGACAGAGTCGTTTCTGATGGGACGTCTCCACGCCGCGCGGTTCCGGCGGGAATCGCGAAGGAACACCAATCTCTCGATTCTTCCCGAGAACTAGTCGCGAATCGCGTTTGATGGTGTTCGGCGGGAAACGAAGTGTTGTCAACGAGTCGGATTTGGCATTCCGTCGCCAACCGGTTCTCCACTCACCCTTTCTTCACAGCAAAACCGTGTAAAATGCCACGATCGCTCGTGCCGTGCCGACATGGCTATTACGCGACCTTGTTCCGGGATTCGGCGTTCGTCCTACCTTTTCATCCACCGCGAGGGCAAAACCAATGCGACTATACATCCACTCCATCTTCGTATCGGCGGCGTCATTCGCTTGTTTGGCTCTGACCGGCTACGCGCAGGAAGCACCGTCGGAACGATTTTCGATGGATGACTTTGCCACCGTCGAGAAAATCGACATTCACTTTCATCTTCACTCCGAGAACACGGACTTCGTCAGGTTAGCCAGGCGCGATCGATTCAGTTTCCTCAATATCGCGACGTCATCAGCCGGCCCGGAGGTTATGAAACAGAAGCATCGAACTGTGTTCATCCAGTACCAGGCGAATCCAGATCGCGTCGCGCCAGTGTCTTCCTTTTCGATGGATGGTTGGGATGACCCCAATTGGCAACAAAAGACGCTACACTTCCTGGACGAAACTTTCGCCAAAGGCGCCGTTGGTGTTAAAGTGTGGAAAAACATCGGGATGGTAGTTCGTGATGAGACCGGCAAGCTAATAATGATCGATGATCCCAAACTGGATCCAGTATTTGACCACCTGGAAGAACAAGGCATAGTGCTGATGGGCCATCTAGGCGAGCCTAGGAATTGTTGGCTTCCATTGGAGGAGATGACTGTCAACAACGATCGCAGCTACTTCAAAAGAAACCCGCAATATCACATGTATTTGCACCCCGACATGCCATCCTACCAACAGCAAATCGACGCCCGTGATCGCATGTTAGCCAAGCACATGAATCTTCCCTTCTTGGCTGCTCACCTCGCCAGCCTCGAATGGAATGTCAACGAGATCGCAAAGTTTCTCGACCGGTTTCCCAATGCGGTGGTGGGCGTCGCTGCGAGGTTAAGTCAACTGCAGTATCAGTCTCAGCAAGATCAAGACAAGGTCGTGGCATTCTTGACTAAGTACCAAGATCGAGTACTCTACGGTACCGACACGGGAGTCGGGCCGACTACCCCGATACACGAACGGTACGAGCAGACGAAGCATCGTTGGCTGCGAGACTGGAAGTACTTTAATACTAACGAGATGATCGAGATTCCCGAATTGGACGAACCAGTTCATGGCTTAGCGCTGCCGAAGGAGGTGGTAGAGAAAATCTATCGCATCAACGCGCAAAAGTTGTTCCCACAATCGTGGGGACAAAACAACCGCTAGTTGGCTGGCAAACCATCGAATGTTCGGAGGCCGCGTAAAGCTGCGTTGATGATAACTCCGGCAAATGCTGTCACAGCTATTATGACCTAAAGTGGTGCCGCCCAACCAAACACCTCACGTAAACAGATCACGTATGGGCTCGCCGTTGGCAATGCGATGAGGTCGGCCAAGAGTGTCACGGATTTCGTGACTTGGATCGATGCCAAATCGCCAAAAGATCGTTGCCGTCAAGTCGGCTGGCGTGACCGGCTTATGGATGGGATAAGCGCCTGTGTGTGTAGTCGCCGCCATGTTTCTACTTGTCTCGGCATTTGCACCGAGCTTACGCTGCGTTCGAATTCGCTCAGAAGTTCCAAACGCTTCGAGATGCGATCGAATGTCAATTCGCCAAGCGGTTCAAGTGTTTTGGCATTGTACGTCCGCTGTTCTGGATCGACGCTGATGTGAAACGGATCAAATCGTTGCCCAAAAAACCATCACCTTGACATGGCACGTCGACGACGTTGTGAAGCACGAATGGCAATGCCGCATTCACGACATCCAATTGCCTGTTTTGCCTCAGGTGATTTATGGTGCTGCCGAAACTAGGGTAGAATTGCGGTACCGGCGAAAAGTTCTCACGGTCGCCGCCAAGCGGAGGATAGCCCGTTAGTACTTCGGTTGATGCCGAATCGTGTACACGATTGGCGTGGTGCATGCGGCGAATCAGTGCCACTTTGTGCATGACACGTGACATGTGCGGCAAATGCTCGCAGACGGCGAGCCCCGGCACCGACGTCGATATTGGCTTGAACTCGCCGCGAATTTCGTCGGATGCATTCGGCTTCATGTCGAACGTGTCGAGGTGACTCGGATCGCCATATTGAAATACCACAATGCATACTCTGAACGGGGCATTCCCAGAGGGCTCGGCGCCGAACGACGCAGCCTGCGCCCGCAGCAATCCGGCCCAATTCAACCCAAACATCCCCGCCGCCGCATTGCGCAGGAACTGCCGCCGAAAGATCGGTGTGGTGGATGATGGTGAAAACATCGATAAACGTTTCACTCTTGTTCTAGCGTCGTTTGCATTTGCCACCACGCGAGCTTGTCTCGGTGGAGCGATGATCGCAACCAGAAATGTGCTGTTACGAATTGAAGCGGCCGAAGGAAACGCGTCAGCGCAGATCGCGCGTCACTGTTGAAGTTAAGAATGCTTTCCTTCACAAATCAACAATCATCAATCGCAATTCAGTTCGGCCCTTCGATTGCCGGCGCAACACAACAAGAACGCTGGCACCGAGGAATTGACTGGGCCAGTGGCGGCCCGGGCACAAAACACCTAACATCAACTTGCTTACGACGTTAGTGATGCTATCGCTTATGACGCTGTCCAACTAAGAAAGCCCTGGCAAATACGTGCCAGGGCTTTCGTTCAAAATATCGACGGATTGTCTTACGATTTATTTTCTTCGTCGGCGAAATATTAAACCGAGCAAGCTTAGGCTGGCCAGACTAAACGAGGCAGGCTCCGGAACGCCCACCAAGTAGCTTTCTATTTCTTCGCCGCCATTGTCCCAGTATTCGGCGCGAATACCGAAAGATGTGATGTTTGCCAAGTCGACACCAGCGAACGCCGCATTACTGAAATCCACAGTTATCGATTGCAATGTTTCAAGCTGTCCTTCGTCGATTACGTCAAGCGCGATGTCTATGCCGTTAATCACAAGGTCGGCAGCACTGTCATCGTCGATGACCCCTGACATATGAGATCGGTCTTCAATCCAAAGATGGAAGGACAACGTCCTTCCCGTTAGATCCAACGAGGTCAGGCTCGCCGGTGCCTCGTAGTAGGCGACGCCTTGTATGTGATCATCGAAGGCGATACCGGGAATACCCGTTCCATTCGCATCGACTGTCGGAACTGGGGACGTTATTGGTTGATTGGAAATTGTCCAACCTCCGTCAGTGACTCCGTCGAAGGCCAGTTCAATGAAGGCTCCATCCACAACCGGGCTCATGAGCGTGAGTGCGGCAAATAAGATTCCTAGAGATGTGAGCTTTTTCATTAGGCGACTCCAGAAAAGAAACAGGGCAGTGGCTCAAGGACATGTCAGATTTTGTGCGACATGTTTTAGGCTAATTAGGGGCTCTCGGGGATTCAATCCGCTAAAAAAAAGTTTTCCTGAAATACCGATGAATCGAGAGCCGGTTGTGACTGTTTTGTGGATGTGATCACTGAATTGGCGTACTCGGGCTTGTTTGCCCCGTCTAGTGAGCTGCGTTTCGGACGTTTGTTCGAAAGCCCTAAGGCGCATTTCTCACACATTTGTAGGCCGGAACGAGCAAACGCAGACTCTGTGAGAAATGCGGGCTAAACCCACACCAGACGTGGGAATTACGCGACCGAAT
>CBDUAB010000566.1:0-3943 GCA_965365045.1 uncultured Planctomycetales bacterium | reverse complement strand
GTGTCGCTTTCTATCGTTACGTCGAAACCATCGGCGACCGTGTCAAAGATTCCCCGGTTCCTATTAAACGTGGTGTCACGAGTTAGACCCGTGTAGTCGATATCCGGGTTCAACTCTCCCGGCGTCGGCGTAGCAAAGTACCCATTGTTTGCTTCTCCGACCGTATCGATGGCATCGAGTCGCACGTTCAGTAAGAAATCGTTGTCACTCGCAGCAACGTTTAGGGCGTGAAACGCCAAAATATTCTGTCCGTCTTGCAAAGCGGATAGCTCAGCCGACAGATCGATCAATTCGCTTTCGAGCGCCTCGCCAACCGACCGAGAGGCCGTTGCGGCAGACGACCAAGACGGTACGGGAGGGGCATTTCGACGAGCCACTTCGACTCCGTTCAAATAAGCTACGAAACCATCGTCGTAATTCACAATCATTCGCAGACGGTCTAAATCCGAAGGGTTCGCCACGGTGAACGGTACGCGGACATATGCCGAAGCGTTTACGCCATGCATGGCAGCTTCGATATTCGTGGAAATCGCCGGTAAGATATTCGGCGGGGTCGCCAGCCGTAGCTCGATACCTGGCAAAGCAAAATGATCCGTGCCAGCCGGTTTTGAGAACACGACTCGCACCGGCGAGCCATTATGCACCGTGAACGGAATCGTTTGCGTCGACAATTCCGCGCTGCCGTTGTCCGACATCAGAACGTTCTCACTGAAGAGATGGTCCGTCACCGCACCGTCCGTCAACGTGGTATCAAACGGTGTAAAAGGCCTCCCGTCGCTTGGACCGAATTGTGTGGTGTGGTGGTAGGTAACGACTTCGTAAGAGCCGTCGAGTAACCCGTCCAACGTCAGCACCACATCGCAGGTGGCATTGCAGAGAGGCCCATCCGAAAGCAAGTTGCTTAACGGAGCAAACTGTCCGGTCGCTGCCGCATAGTCTCGGTAGTGGGTGTTTCCAGAAATGGAAACTTCAACGGTATTCCCTGGCCCGGCCAAGTCATCGTTGTTGTAACTGCTAGTAACCAACCCCGTAGAGCTGCCACCCGCTGTGAATCCTTCCCAGCCAGACTGAAGCGGATTCGCGCCGCCGGTGTCACGGCTAAAGTCCACCTGTAGCGGAGTCGCGTTGACTGGTCCTGCATCGTTTGCGTCAAACCCTAGACCAAGTACCCCGCTCGACCAGTTTGCGGTGTTCAGTGCCTGCCCACCGGTCCAGCCCGTTCCGAATTCAGAGTCGTCGGCGGCAGTGGGAATCAGGTACTCAACCGTCGAACCTGCCGAAACTAACGAAGACGTGTTTGTTTCCTGTCCACGCCCAAAAGATAATCCAAAGACTTGTTCGCCAAAGGTCAACTCGTCAACGATCGTCTGACCATCCGCGGCGACTAAAGCTACGTGTTCGCCACCGCTGGCAAGTTTAAAGTTGGTGTGGAGCAGCTCGGCGGCATCGTTCAGATCGTCGCCCGATGCAAACACAACCACATGCTCCGAAGTCGCCAGATCGACCGACGGGAACTGCCACTTGGTGAGATCATCCAGGTCGTCTGTCAGGTACATCCCGTCGAGCGAGACGGCTAAAGGGCCGGAATTAAAGAGTTCAATCCAATCCGATTCTCGCCCGTACTGGTCAAGTAAGGCACCGTCACTGTCCGCGACGACCTCCGAGATCACTATGTTTGCAGCCAACAAACAGCGAGTTTCTAGGGCTTCACACGATCGCAATCGACGTCGAGTCAATCGACGTCTGTGCTGTTGCTGCGAGATTATCACATCCCCGTTCCGTTGTTCATGCAATCCCTTTGGCAAAACCGTCCGCGAAGTGCGGCGCTGCTTTCATAGTAGCTGTTTGCCGTCGTAGTTTCTACATTTCTTCGGCGTAGGCAACCAAACGGGTGCAGGAACGCGATTTGCATAGATTCACGGTAGCCTTCACGGAAATGGCTTTATCCACGATAATTCGCGGTCGCCCTTTCTGTGACTGGGGCGAATGATTCTCGACCTCGTGGATCAGTGATTACTCAAACGGATATTTTGAGGTGAAATATGAAATTCGCAATCTGCAACGAGACATTTCAAGATTGGCCATTTGACAAAGCATGTGCCTATGCGCGCGAGTTGGGATACACGGGGATTGAGATCGCTCCGTTTACGCTGGCCGAGTCCGCGACTGATATCTCCACCAGCCAACGCGAGCAAGTGAGCCGACAAGCGGCGGATGCCGGTCTAGCTATCATCGGTCTGCATTGGTTGCTGGCAAAAACAACGGGCTGCCATCTAACGTCGCCCGATGCCGAAGTACGGCGAAACACCAGCCAGTATTTGGGAGAGCTCGCTCGTTTGTGTCGCGATGTGGGTGGCGATGTGTTGGTTTTGGGTTCGCCGCAACAACGCAACTTGCTTACCGGTGTCAGTCACGAGGAAGCCACAAATAATGCCATCGACGTGATTACCGCCGCGTTGCCCGCGCTGGAGGAAAACCATGTGACACTTGCCCTCGAGCCGCTGGGGCCGGCCGAAGGTGACTTTTGGGTTACCACTTCCGAGACCATTGGCACCATCGAACGCATCCATTCGCCCCGGGTCCAGCTTCACTTGGACGTCAAGGCGATGTCGAGCGAATCACTGCCTATTCCAGAGGTAATCCGGCAGGGCACGAAGTACATGGTGCACTTTCACGCCAATGATTCCAACAAACGTGGACCAGGCATGGGCGATGTCGACTTTGTACCAATCCTACAAACACTGCGCGACGTCGGTTACGAAGGGTGGGTTTCGGTGGAGGTTTTTGACTATGAGCCGGGAATCGAAGCATTGGCGACCGAGAGCATTCGATATCTAGAGCAATGTCTGGAGCAGTTGGAATAGCCTCTCGTTGACAACGGGGGCGAAATCTGGTTGAAAAGAAACTGTTGGAGCGGACTATCTCGGGTCCAAATATCGGTCGCGTGTTGAAAAAGGCCGGGGCGTCAGGACTTTTCGCAAGACGAACTAATCCGGTAATCCGGAGCGCCTGACACGATTGGGAAGTCCGCTTCAACTTTTCTCGTTCTGTAACTCGCTGATTTTCGGCTACAATCGGTGGTAGACGTATCGCGTCTCGAAACCACTCAATGCAAGCTGACTCTCATGGCCACGGTCCTTTTCGAAGATCAATTCGAGATTCCGTTTGTCGCCGATCTGGCTAAATTCCGCCGTTGGGTACTTTCCGATGAATTCCCTGATCGGGGCCGAATCGACTACATCGCTGGATGCATCGAGGTGGATATGTCGCCAGAGGATCTGTTTACACATGGTACGCTGAAGACTGAAGTTGCCAGCGGCATTGCGCGGCGCGTCAACGCACTTGATCTCGGACATACATGCATCTCGGATACGAGGCTCTCCAGCATTCCCGCGGACCTTTCCGCTGAGCCGGATATTGTGGTTGTTTCCTACCAAGCACTCGACGAAGAACGTGTTCGGTTAATACCAAAGGCAACTGGTGAGGAAGGCCGTTTCGTGGAAGTGGAAGGTGCCGCGGAATTGATCGTCGAGATTGTCAGCGACAGCTCGGTCACGAAGGACACTGTGCGATTGCCCGAGGCGTACTTCCTTGCTGGTGTTCGTGAATATTGGTTGGTCGATGCGCGCGGGGAACAAGTTTTCTTTCAAATTCACCACCGAGGTACGGATGGATTCGCCGCAACACCTCACGACGCCAATGGCTTCCAGTGTTCGGAGGTTCTTGACGGTGATTATCGACTGGATCGACATCGCCACCAGCGCGGACACTGGGTGTACGGGCTAAAGCTACGGTGCGTGTAGGCCGGAACGAGCGGCGCAACAGCTGTCGTCTTCTGATGGAATGTTTCCACGCCGCGCTGTTCCGGCGGGAATTGCCAATAGACATCGATCTCGCGATTCATGCCGGAACAGCGCGGCGTGGAAAGCAACAGCCAACGCTA
>CBDUAB010000565.1:0-3944 GCA_965365045.1 uncultured Planctomycetales bacterium | reverse complement strand
CAATACCCGTGTGTGATAGATTCGATCGGTAACCGGTAACGCCAGCTCATAAATCTGCGCGCCACCGACGACGAAGACTTCGTCATCACCTCTCGCCAGTACCAATGCCTTGTCCAAATTCGTGGCCTGTAATACGCCAGCGGGCAAGCTCAGGGCAGATTGACGACTGAGGACAATAGACGTGCGCCCCGGCAGTGGTCGCCCGATCGATTCAAATGTGCGGCGCCCCATGATGAGATGATGCCCCATCGTGATACGCTTGAAACGCCGCAGATCGGCCGATAGATGCCAAGGCAGGTCACCCTTGCGACCGATTACGTTGTTTTGCGACACCGCCACAATGATCGAGACGAGCATTGAGTTTTTCTAAATTGAACGGTATTGCTGTCAAACGGCAACGGGTGCTGAAATATGCGGATCGGGTTGATAACCCTTGAGCGCGAAATGCTCGTAGCGAAAGTCCGACAGGGACTTAACCGTCGGATCAATTTGCATCTCGGGCAACGCACGCGGCGTGCGCTGCAACTGAGTTCGCGCCTGTTCCAAATGATTTGTATAAAGATGTGCATCGCCTAACGTGTGAACAAACTCACCGGGCAACAAGTCAGTAACCTGCGCCACCATCATCGTTAGCAAGGCATAGGAGGCGATGTTGAAGGGGACGCCCAAGAACACATCCGCGCTACGTTGATACAGTTGGCAGGAAAGCCGGCCATCGGCCACATAGAACTGAAATAGTAAATGACAGGGTGGCAATGCCATTTGCGCAACTTCGGCAACATTCCAAGCACTAACGATCAAGCGGCGTGAATTCGGCTTGCCGCGGATCTGATCAACGACTTGCGCGATCTGGTCAATGCTTCCACCATCCGTGGTTGGCCAACATCGCCATTGATGCCCGTAGACCGGACCCAAATCACCGTTGTCATCGGCCCACTCATCCCAGATCGTGACACCGACTTCGTTCAGATAACGAACATTTGTATCTCCCGTCAGGAACCACAGCAATTCGTGGATGATCGACTTGACGTGAAGTTTTTTGGTTGTCAGTAGAGGAAATCCCGCGGAGAGATCGAAACGCATTTGATGCCCGAAAATACTCAGCGTACCCGTACCCGTGCGGTCTGATTTTGGGGTGCCCTCATCGAGGATGGTCTGTAGTAGCTTGAGATATGTTTGCATCGCTTCTCACGCGTCCTTAGCCATAAGTTCGTTGATAACTTTGGCGATCAGCTCCGGATTGTCCTGACCAACAAGATACGCGATGCGATCCTCCTTGAGGCCCAGCTTTTCCAGATGGGACGCAATCCGTTCCCATTGCTTTGCGCGCTTTTTGCCCTCAGCCAGGTAAAGCTCGGTGACCAATTCCTGCAACCGCTGCAGCGAAATAGCCCCGCGGTTCTTGTAGTAGTTGCTAATGATTCCCTGTTGATGTCGTGAGAACTTTGCCATCTCCTCGCCTCGCTCAGTAGTGAAATTACGTGTGCGAAAACAGTGTAAGCGATTCCGTGGATTGGAGAAATACGTACCAGAAACATCGGCTAGCCCGTGCCGTGGCCTACGGTTACGATATGTTGCTTGCGAACTTGGACTTCTGTTTGCCTAGGAACCCAAAATGCCGACCATCAAATTCGTCAAGGAAAACAAAGAACTAAACGTCCCCGAGGGTGCCAACCTCCGCAAAGAAGCCAAGAAGGCCGGGATCAACCTTTACGCAGGCGGAACCGGGACGATCGACGCGATTCGAGATGTTGTGCTGAACTGCCACGGCTACGGACAGTGTGGCTTGTGCCGTGTAAAGGTCAGAAAGGGAATGGAAAACACAAGTACGATGGGCATTGTGGAAAAAGCTCGCTTGAAATGTCCTGTGCCGACGCCGGTGACTCCACTGGGATTCGATCCATTGCCATGCATGGCATATATCGGCAGCGAGGAGACGATGCGTTTGGCCTGCCAAACGACCGTGCACGGCGACATCGAGGTCGAGACAGTGCCCGAGCTGAATCTGTTTGGCGAGAATTTCTTCAGTTGATCATTATCCGGAAATCTCCAGCAATTGTGTTGCGGTGAAGCAGATCATAGCTATCGTCAAACCGTTTCTGGCCGAAAAAGTGCTGGACAGCCTCAGGCGCGCACCACTCGAGGCACTGCACGTGCGCGAAGTCAAAGGATTTGGCCGTCAAAAGGGCTACGTTGACAAATATGCCAACAACGAGTTTGCAACAGCTTTTCTACCAAAGGTCGAAATTGTGCTGTGGGTCGATGACCTTCGGGCCGAAGAAGTCGTCGAAAAAATCGTGTCGGTCGCACGGACCGGTCGAATTGGCGACGGCAAGATCTTCATCGTGCCTGTCATTGGTGCCGTCGTTCCTACCGGAGAATCCGACAGCGAGCGTGCCTAGACAAGGGTTAGTCCGTGGCGACGAGCGTCATTTTTGTCGGCGCCCAGAGCGGCAGACGGCGAACAGCCCAAATCCAACGCCAAAAACGACGAGCACATAGCTTAATACCCAGCTCGCTTGGGGCTTTTCCGGTGCACCGGGAGGCTGCGCCCAAACCGTGGCAGTCACGCAAAGTGGCAACAATACGGTCCAGCCAGCCACGAAGATAGAACTTTTCAGACCTTTGAACCAATGCTTCACGAAATCTCTCTCCTGGCACACTTTGTTTCCTCTTACGTTCTACCCACAGTTCGTTTCACCTGCAAGCTCCGCGCGGCCGAAATATACGGCCGCTCCATGGGGTGCGACCTGGACGCGGCGTATGGAGTCGCACGCGCCGCGGTCTGGGGCGATTCGACGAGCAGTCGCTTTGATAACAGATGGTCCTCCCCGTCCGCAAAGCTCGGAATGTGCTCCGGTAGTCAAAGTTGAAATCCGATTTCGGGAAGGGTTTGCCGGGTAAACGGCAGAACCATTTTACGCGGCATTCTCTGCTTCGGATTGAACTGGCATGGACGAGGTCATTCAAGGTAAATTGAAGCCCGTTTTCATCCACACTGGGCTCATGTCATTTGTTGAAACGACCGCCCGGTGAATAATGATCCGCAATGTCAGTGCAAGGTGGCCGTCACGAGGAGACGTGATGATGAAACTATCTAATAGCTATTTCCGGCGACAAATCGAGCATCACTTCGATGAAATGGAATTGGATGTGGTTGTCCGTAAACACCGGCACGCATACGCCCTCTATTGGGAAGATGACGACGAACCGTTGGCGAAATTGCGACCCACCGGTATGAATGACGACGTGGAGGTCTACTGCTGGGAGAACGATCATTGGGAGCGCGTGAAAGAGATTGACGTGGTACAGCCGTTGGACGAAGCGCTCAAATACATCACTGACGATCCAGCGGATCGCTTCTTCGAAAATAAACCGGAGGAAGATAATGACCCGACGGAGAATAATGGCTCGGACGAGGATGATGCCTCAGAAATTGCAGAAGCTAGCACGCTTCGAGAAGTGGCTCGGTCTGGCCATTTAAATCTAATGGCTTGTTCGATAACCGGCGCCGCCCTCGGGGGAATATTCTCCGATCTGTGGTGGGGAATTTTCGCCAGTTCAACGGCGGCAATGATTGTCTGCTCAATTCCCGACATCATATCGTTCCGTCGACCGTCGATCTTTGACATGGCAATGTGCCTGGTCGTAACACCGTTCGCATGTGTCGGGGGCGTCACCGGCAGCGCCGTAAACGCGGGATTGGGGAGTGGGCATTGGTCGATCGTGTGCGGGATGCTCATTGGCGTCTCGTGCAGCTGGATGCTCTTCCGCGGCGGCGTGCTTGCTTGGTCCGCAGGATTTCTGGCCGGTCTCAACTTCGCGATCGCCCTGCTCGAGATCTGGCACATTGACAACCTCTTCGGTCATCTGTTCTTGGTGGCTTTCATCGCGTCCATCGGTGCAAGCCTCTGCCATTCGGTCATGAGTGGCATCGTGCGTAC
>CBDUAB010000564.1:0-3946 GCA_965365045.1 uncultured Planctomycetales bacterium | reverse complement strand
CACACCGTTGAAACGCACTACGACGATTTGAGCGGCACTCCGGACGCGGCGGAAATTGCCGCGATGAATGCGTCGGATTTGGTGATTGTCAGCCGTTCAACGAGCAGTGGCGATTACAATTCACCTACGGAATGGAATGGTGTCACTGCACCGCTGATGCTCATGTCGCCTTGGTTAACTCGCAGCAGTCGCTGGAAGTGGATCGACACGACGGTGGCGAACATCGACACGCAAGAGGTGCTCGTGGCAACGGACCCAAGCCATCCGATCTTTAACGGCGCATCGGTGGTCGACATGGTCGCCAATCCAAAAATACCGGGTGATCTGGGTATTATCACGAATGATACGGCAGATGTTGGCAACGGCACGGTGCTGGCGACCACGCAAGCCGACGGGCACGTTTGGGCGGCACATTGGGAAGCTGGCGTCGAATTCTACACCGGCTCGGGAGAGGTTCCGGCCGGTCCTCGATTGTTTTTCACACTTGGAAACCATGAAGACGGAGACTTGTTGTCGAAGTATGGCGGCAACAACTTGACGCCAGAGGGCGAGTCGCTTTTCGTTAATGCCGCCAATTTCATGGTTCCTGAACCATCGTCAGCGGCGCTGATGGTCGTGGCGATGATGGGTTTGGTTGGAATCGTTCGCCGCAGATAGGTCCGACTCTCGACGAGTTAGCGAAGCTCAGTTTTCAACCAGAAGGCTGGGCTTTTTTTCGTGTGATCGATTGGGGATCTAGGTCATTGACTGCTATAATTTGCTTCAGGTTTTATTGGGACTTCCCGTCGCTTGCACCTCTCCATTAGCACCAAACGGAATGTAATGAGAAAAAAGATGTCGTCTGTTGGGCGATTCCGTCGCGCACGTGTTCATGATCGCCGGCGAAAAGGTCACATCACTCGCGAAAAGTTTCATCTAGAATCGCTCGAGACACGCCGCCTGCTGTATGGTGATCCCCTTGGTGGATGGAACTATCTGTATGACGGGGCAGAGGACGCCAGTGGCGCCGGCTTCACGGCGTTGGATGGCACGTGGAGTCATTTCGCGACGTCGGATCAGTGGGATGGAACAAGCCCTGGCACGGGGCGGCCGGGTGGTGTCGAATCGGTGACGGACGCCGAGGATGGAACGACATTCTTGCGTCTGCAAGACACCGGGGATCCCCGCGACTTCGGACATGCTGATCCCTCCAATCGTCAACTGTATTTTGGACACAATATAGGCTCCGAAGGTGCGACTAGCGACGTGATAGACGCGGGCGTCACGCTAACGTTTCGTACGCGTCTGTCGACTGGCGAAGGCCTCGATGATGTGCATCCCAATGGCGGCGGTGCGACAACACCTTGGCCTGCTAACGGCGACGGCTACAAGATTCATGGTAGTGGGCGAGCGAATTTTGTCATTCATCAAAGTGATGGAGGAACGTTTGGCTTCGCGCTGGCGCTGCCCAGCGATGGGGCCATGGATTCACCCGGTCTGCTGATGAACAACGAGTTCGGCAGCCTCGCTTTCCTAGTCGATACCGGCCGCGGCGGTAGACACAATCAGTTGGACGTTGCGGATCCGACGCAGTGGCACGAATTTTGGATTACGATCGAACCCGGTGGCGTGGGAACCCATCAGGTGACACTGTACGCTGACGGCGAATTGAATCCCACCGTATTCGACGTCACGGCCGGTTCGGTCAATGACTTTCAAGGGCTCAGCTACCTCGCCCTGGGGCTTGGTGCGACAAGCGATAGCGGGGCATTCGATGTCGACTTTTTTGGTTGGAAGGATGGAATCCATTCTCCCACGCCTGATTTTCCGGTCGATCCGCCTGTCGTTGTCAATGACGCCGCGGCGAACGTGTCCTATTTTTCCGCTGACATCGGTGGGACGGTAACGGACACGGGTGGGCACGACCCTACGGTAGCGTTCTATTGGGGCGACAATGACGGCGGCACCGACCCAGCCGCGTGGGATCATGCGGTTGATTTTGGGATCAACGACAGTTCTTTTTCAGTCTCTTTGTCAGAACTAACCCAAGACACGACTTATTATTATCGATCCGTGGCGTCGAATTCCGCTGGATCAGTGTGGGCAACGTCGACCGCGGATTTCACGACACTAGCGGTGAATCCCGCGACGATCATCAACACTCCGGCGGAGGATGTCACCGCTCTGGTGGCCACGATTGGCGCTTCGGTCTTGGCGACGGGAGGAGACGAACCGGAGGTAACCCTATACTGGGGTGACAATGACGGCGGCACCAACGTGGCCAATTGGGATCATATCGTCACGTTCGGTATCCAAACGGGTGATGTTTCGACCGATTTAGTGGAGCTGACTCCGGAAACAACTTATTACTATCGCGCAAGTGCCGACAATCTCTTTGGCCCGTCTTGGGTGGCTTCCTCGAGCAGCTTTACGACACATACGCTGACGTTGCCCACGGTGGAGATCGATCCTGTTTCCCAGGTAAGTGCCTTCTCTGCCGTGGCGACAGGTCAAGTCGCTGACATTGGTGGGGATCCGCCGGAAGTCCATCTTTACTGGGGCAACGAGGACGGCGGAATGGTTGCCGGTGCCTGGGACCATAGTATGTCGATTGGTATTCAAACAGGCAGCTATACCGCACCGCTGCTGCGACTGGCGTCAGACACCACATACTACGTGCGAACGCTGGCTCGTAACGTCGCCGGCGAGCAATGGTCGTCGTCGACGCCGACGTTCACGACAACCGCCACTACGCCGCTTCTTATCACGGAGTTCCTGGCTAGCAACAGCGCGGATCTCGCGACACGATTGCGGGCCAACAACGAGACCGATTTCGCCGGAGAGCCTATCACACCGGATTGGATCGAGATCCATAATCCCGGCGCCATCGCGCTTGAGCTGGGAGGTCTTAATCTGACGGATGACAACGACGATCCGCTGAAATGGGAGTTTCCACAAGGAACGGTCATCCCGGCAGGTGGCTACTTGGTAGTGTTTGCTTCGGGGCGAAATATCAACGACACGGAACTGGACGAACAAGGTTTCTTGCACACGAACTTCGGAATCGACAGCAAGGGTGAGTATCTAGCACTTACCAGCCCAGCCGGCGAAGCAATAACTGTTTTCGACGGTTTTCCGAATCAACGGATAGACATTTCGTACGGGCTGGATGATGCGGATACCGAGATGTTCTTTGAGACAACGACTCCAGGTGCGGCCAACGCCACGGGCGTCCTGTTGGTGGCCGACACCAAGTTTCAGCCCGATCGAGGTTTCTATTCAGATCCGTTCCAAGTAACGATCACGACCGAGACTTCCGGCGCGGAGATCTACTATACCTTGGACGGGTCCACGCCCGATCCGACGACGAGTCAACTTTACACCGGCGCTATCGACGTCACGACGACTTCCATGGTACGAGCTGCCGCATTTCGAGACGGTTATGTGCCGACGACCGTCGACACGCACACCTACATTTTTGTCGACGACGTGATTCAGCAGGGAAACTCGCCTGACGGGTATCCCACCATGTGGGCTGAGGGCGAGTTGGGTGACTACGAAATGGACCCGGAGATTACGCAGAACCCAGCCTATCAGGATATTCTAAATGACTCTCTTCTGTCACTTCCATCCATCTCGATCGTGACAGATATCGACAACCTGTTTGATCCCGCTACAGGGATATACATGAACACGAGGGAACATGGTGACGAGTGGGAGCGGCCAGCGTCGGTGGAATTAATATACCCCGATGGAACCAGAGGATTTCAAGAAGATACTGCTTTGCGGATTCAGGGTGGTGCCAGCCGAGAGCCATGGAAGTCTCCCAAGCACGCGTTTCGTTTGAACTTCAAAAGCTCATTCGGCGCGTCCAAACTTAAATATGATTGGTTTGGCGGCGACGCCGTGACGGAGTTCGATACGATCAATCTGAGGGCGGGATTCAACCACAGCTGGATCCATCACA
>CBDUAB010000563.1:0-3960 GCA_965365045.1 uncultured Planctomycetales bacterium | reverse complement strand
AAGTGTCATCCTGAACCGAGTACCACGAGGTGAAGGATCTCCCAGTAGCTCAAGCGCCGCTGGCAGATCCTTCACTCGCTGTCGCTCCCTCAGGATGACACAAAATATCTGTTTAATTCCGTGTAACAAACTCGTCCAAGTTCATCAGGACGCGGCTCACGGCGACCCACGCGGCAATTGTCGCCTCGTATTCACTGTCGCCAGCCGCACCTGCCGGCATCACATCGCGCGCCGAATTCGTGTCAGCTTGAAAAGAACGTCTTTGCTGTTGAAGCAACGACCGCAGTCTTTCCAGCTCATAATCCGAAGGTGATCGCGACATGCAATACTGAAATGCGAGGATCATTCGTTGGTGTTCGTCCGCACTAGATTCGGCGAGCACGCGCGTCGCCAAGCCCTGTGCCGCTTCGAGGATCATTTCGTCATTGGCCATCGTCAGCGATTGCAGCGGTGTATTCGAACGCAATCGTCGAGTGCATGTTGTTTGAAAATTGGGTGTGTCAAACGTGGTTAGAAAGGGATGCGCCGCGCTACGGTAAAAGAAGGTGTACATGCCGCGACGGAAACGGTCCGAACCTTTGCTGGTCTGCCAATTTTTCTTAGTTTGCGTAAAGGCATAGACGCCGTCCGGTTGAGACGGAAAGACACTTGGTCCCCCGATTTTGTGTGACAGTAAGCCGCCGGCATTCAAGGCCAAATCGTGCACGATCTCCGCCGTCACTCGCAACCGTGCTTGGCGAGCAAGCAAACGGTTGTCGGCGTCGACAGTGACCAACTCGGGCCTCGCCATCGAGGCTTGGCGGTACGTGGCTGAAGTGACGATCAACCGATGAATCGCCTTGAAAGACCATTGTTGATGAATCAGCTCGGCAGCCAGCCAGTCTAACAAACGAGGATGGCTGGGTGGCGTGCCTTGCGTGCCGAAGTCATTCTCTGTCTCGACGAGTCCACGGCCAAAATATCGCATCCAGATGCGGTTTACCGTGACGCGGGCAGTCAACGGATTCGCCGAACTGACGAGCCAGTGTGCCAAATCCAAGCGAGAGTTTGCCGAAGACTTCGATATTGGACCAAGTATGGCGGGAACATTCGGCGTGACTCGTTCGGCCGGTCGCAGGAAGTCACCGCGCACGAGGACGAACGTTTCGCGTGGTTCATTCAACTCGCGCATGATCATCGTCTTGCCAAACCGACGCTCGAACGCACGTACGCGGTCCTCACTCCCTTTGACGTCTTTATCAAGTTGCTTGAGTCGGTCTTCATCGTCCGGTGATTGCTTCTTGTGTTGATCAAGCGTTGCGCGGGCCGCGGCAACGTCCTCCCGAAGCTGCCCGAGCTCGGTTTGTTTGCCGATTGGGGCCGCAACAACATGTGGAGCGTGTGAGTTTTTGTCGGCGCCGGAATTAAAAAACGCAAAGAACTGATAGTATTCTTGCTGCGAAACAGGGTCGAACTTGTGCGCGTGGCATTGTGCACAGCCAACGGTCAGCCCCAACCAAACTGCGCCGGTCGTGTTCACACGGTCGACGACCGCTTCGTTGCGAAACTGTTCGGGGTCCGAGCCACCTTCTTGGTTGATCAATGTGTTGCGATGAAACCCGGTTGCCACGAGCTGTTCGGTTGAGGGGTTGTCCAGAAGGTCGCCGGCAATTTGCTCGATGGTGAACTGATCAAATGGCGTGTCGGCGTTCAGCGCGCGAATAACCCAATCACGGTAGGGCCACATCACACGCGCGCCGTCAATGGCATATCCGTCTGAATCCGCGTAGCGTGCTTGATCTAACCAATGACGACCCCAACGCTCACCGTAATGTGGACTATCGAGCAATTTGTCGACAAGCCGCTCGTACGCATCCGGCTGTGAATCGTGAATGAATGCTTCAACTCGTTCCGGCGCCGGCAAGAGTCCAATGATGTCCAAGAAGACACGGCGAATAAGCGTCGCGCGATCGGCCGGCCGGGAAGGCTGGATGTTATTGCCCTTGAGTTTTTCAAGAACAAAACAGTCGATGGCGTTACGTGGCCACTGCTGAAATGAAACCGCCGGCGGCTGCGGGCGTTGCACCGAGGTGTAAGCCCAATGAGACTCCCATTTGGCACCTTCCGCGACCCAAGTCCGGATATTTTCGATCTGCTCGATGGTTAGCTGCTTCTCTGATTCCAATGGTGGCATGACTTCATCTGGATCGCTGGAAGTGATCCGGCGAATTAGTTCGCTCTCGTCAGCGTCGCCCGTCTCGATCACCGCAGCTACGCCGTCTATCGTGTCCAAGCGTAGATCGGCTTCGCGCTGCTCTTGATCTGGACCGTGGCACTGATAACAGTTGTCCGCTAAGATTGGGCGGACATCGCGAGAGAAGTTAATAAGAGGTTTGTTTGTTCCGGTGGTTTCTTGCGCAACTGTGTTGCCGACGACGCAGGGCAGAATCAGTGGAGTTATGCACATGGCAAACGTCAGCAACGACACGTGCCAACGAACGAGCGCGCCGTAATGCTTGACAAACGGGCGAACTGGGGCCGTGACTCCGCAAGACCCGTGACCATTTTGTTTATGGCTCAAAACTATCGTTTTCATTCTGTCCCATTATACATATACCGAAGACGAATGTGGTCGCCTTCGAGCGAGCGCACAATCGTGCTCCAACTGGTGCCATATATGATCACGTAAATCGGCATACGTAATCCTGGGGACCTTTGAGGAAAATGACTAATTCGACGGTGTCAATTCAAGAAGCTCGGAATGGTGAGTCATACAGGAACCTCCCGATCGCCGCATAGGACAGCTCAATGACCCGCTGGATGCTTTTGGTCGGACCGTTAGCGGCGGTCGGCGTTGGGACCACACTCGTTATCAATGGCAATTCGCCGGACATCGGTTGGACCGCCGGGGTTGTAACACTCTGCGCTGTCTGGTGGGTGTTTGAGCCGATTCCGATACCGGTGACTTCATTGATTCCCTTGGCCGTATTTCCTTTGGTCGGTGTGCTGACACCTGCTGAAGTTGGTGCGTCTTACGGAGACGCGTTGGTGTTGCTTATGCTGGGTGGCTTTATGCTCTCCTCAGCAATGGAACGAAGCGGCGCCCATCGTCGCATTGCGTTGACCATGGTGTCACTTTTCGGATGCTCGAGTAGCCGCCGACTCGTGTTTGGATTCATGATGGCTTCGGCCGTATTGAGCATGTGGATATCAAATGCTGCCACTACTTTGATGTTGTTACCGATTGTGTTAGCTGTTGTTGAGAAGGTATCCGATGAACGACTACGCGTCAGTTTACTCCTTGGCGTCGCCTATGCCGCCAGTGTGGGTGGAGTTGGTACGCCGATCGGTACGCCACCTAATTTGATTTTCATGCGTGTGTATGCAGAAAGCACGGGCGTCGAGCCGACATTCTTGAACTGGATGACATGGGCTTTGCCGATTGTCATTGTGATGATTCCGCTCGTGGGTCTCTGGCTGACGCGCGGGCTGCAGCAGGTTGAGCCACTCAAATTGCCATCTGTCGGCACGTGGCGCAGCGAAGAAGTGCGCACGCTCTTGGTGTTTGCGGCGACCGCGCTGTTGTGGATCACGCGCAAGGAACCATTCGGGGGTTGGAGCGAGTGGGCAGGTCTCCCCACAGCCAATGACGCGAGTGTCGCGCTAATGGCTGTCGTCTCGATGTTTTTGATTCCCAATGGCAAAGGCAAGGGCGAAAAGCTCCTGGATTGGGAGACTGCGTCGCGAATACCGTGGGGGATCTTGATTCTCTACGGCGGAGGTATTGCCATTGCCAAGGCATTTGGAAGTTCTGGCCTGAGTGATTCGTTGGGTGCCCAGATGTCAGGCATCAGTCAGATGCCCGTTTTGGTCATGATCGGATTGGTCTGTTTGGCGGTCACGTTCTTGACCGAAGTGACAAGCAATACCGCCACGGCGACGTTGCTGATGCCCATTTTGGCAGTTGCGGCAATCGCCGCT
>CBDUAB010000562.1:0-3961 GCA_965365045.1 uncultured Planctomycetales bacterium | reverse complement strand
GGTTGCCACCCGCACCGGAAGATGTGGAGGCGCTGCTGCACGATCCGCGCCCCGACGCTGACGCAATGAGAGATGTGGTGGATCGTCTGTTGGCGTCTCCTCGCTATGGTGAACGATGGGCCCGGTTTTGGCTGGATGTGGTCCGGTACGCCGACACCGATGGCTTTGCGATCGACGAGGAACGCTTGTGGCTGTGGCGATATCGTGATTACGTAATTCGTGTGCTGAATGAGGACCGTCCGTTCGATGAGTTTATTCGTCAGCAGATTGCCGGCGACGAACTGGGCGGAGGCGACGGCGGCAATGTGGCGATCAGCTACTACCGGTTAGGCCCGTGGGAAGCCGACAACATGACGGCCGAGAACCGCCGCCAAGATTATCTGAACGACGTTACTTCAAACGTCGGCAGCGCGTTCCTCGGACTAACCATCGGGTGCGCCCGCTGCCACGACCACAAATTCGATCCCATCGAGCAAGCAGACTTTTATCGCTTGCAAGCGTTTTTCACTCCCATTCAACAGGCAGCCCTTTCCACTGGATATCTTCCCAACGAAAAGAATGCCGACGTGCAACGCCGACACGATGAAGCGGTCGGCCGGCGGCTCGGAAAAATCGACCAACTCCGCACAGAATTGAAAAAGAAAATCGCCGACACGAAAGACGTCGCGGTCAGTGAGATCCGCGACGCTGAATTGGATGCCTTGATTAAGGAAAAGAAAGCGCCGATCACGGAGGAGGATGTCTCGAAGCTTAATGCGTTACAGACGGCGAAGGAGCATCTTAGGCCAGAACAACGGTTCGAGCCGAAAGTCGTTGCCATTCGAAATCCGAACAAGGATGAAAATGTCAAAGCGACAATGGTACTCAACAATGGCGACCCGTTCGATCCGGAAGAAAAAGTTACACCTGGTTTCTTGTCCGCGGTACCGGTTTGGTCGGAGGGACTAGTAAAACAGGCCCACGCGTCCAACGCGTCGTCGGGTGGCCGCCGAAAGATTTTGGCGACTTGGCTAACCGACCCCGACAACCCAATCACGTCGCGCGTACTGGCCAATCGTATTTGGCATTACCACTTTGGCGTTGGCATTGTCGCTACGCCGAACGACTTTGGCGAAAACGGATCCGGGCCGAGCCATCCGCAGTTGCTCGATTACCTCGCGCGGAAGCTGATGGTCGGCCAGTGGCGTCTGAAGCCACTGCACCGCGAGTTGGTACTGTCGCGGGCGTACCGCATGTCGGCCTTCCATCCGCACGCGGAGCAATGTTCCGCGGCTGATCCCGATAACCGGCTTTTGTGGCGGGCGAACTATCGTCGGTTGGAATCGGAGGTGATTCGCGATGCGGTCCTGGCCGTCAGCGGACGACTGCGATTTGAAACCGGCGGGCCGGGATTCTTCGAAGCACTGCCGGATGGCATGGGCAATTCCTACCCATTCTTCAAATGGGAACCGTCCGCGGAAGACCAGCGGCGGCGGCGGAGCATTTACATGTTTCAGCGCCGGAACCTCGTGCATCCGATGATGGAAGCGTTTGACGGAGCCGATTTGAATTTGTCGTGTGAGCAGCGCGGGAAGTCAGTCACGGCACCGCAGGCATTGTCGTTATTTAACAGCCGATTCGCCCACGAAAACAGTCTGTGTTTGGCAAAACGACTTCGTGAAGAAACGGACAACGATGCCGAACGTGTCGATCGGCTGTTTCGGCTCGCTCTTTCTCGCCCGCCAACGGACGCGGAACGACAGACGTGCGTCGCATTTTTGCACGACAAACGGAATTCGCAAGTCGGCGAGTCGGCGGCGCAAGATGGAGATCGCGACAAGCAAGTCGACCACGACGTTTCCGCACTTCGTGATCTCAGCTTGGCGATCATGAACACCAATGAATTCCTTTATCTGGATTGAACGCCCGTTTTGGAAGCAAGGTTATGAATTCGTTGATTGATAAAACCGTATGCAACCGCCGTGAGCTGTTTCAATCTGGCATCGGCCTCGGCGGCGTCGCACTAACCTGGATGTTGCACCAGGAAACCGTCGCCGCGGTTCCAAGCGTGCGTCCGTTGAATCCACTTGCCGCCAAGGCCCCACACTTTCCGGCGCGAGCGAAATCGATCATCTTCCTGATGATGGAAGGCGGGCCGAGTCAGATCGATACGTTTGATCCCAAACCGGAATTAGGAAAAGTCGACGGACAGTTATTTCAACGAGAGAACGTGAGGACATCCCAGGTCAGCGGCAAACGCTATTTTGTTCGTTCGCCGTTCAAGTTCCGCAAATACGGTGAATGTGGCATGGATGTCAGCGAACTGTTCGAGCGGACCGCCGCCCACGTCGACGATATCGCGTTTCTCCGGTCGGGTTATTGCGACAGCGACAACCATCCCGCGGCCGTGTTTCAATACATGACAGGCTATCCTGTACAGGGCAACCCTTCCGTCGGCTCATGGGTGACCTACGGACTGGGAAGCAAGAACGAAAATCTGCCGTCATTTGTTGTATTGCGCGACGGCAAACCCTACGGCGGGACAACGAGTTGGGGCAACGGATTTCTTCCCGCGTTGTACCAGGGGATGCAGTTTCGTGGCGGGAAGCATCCCGTTTTGAACTTGAAACCACCTGCCGGCGTTGCGCGCAAGCAACAAGAAACCACGTCACAGTTGATCCAAACGTTGAACGAAAACCATCGTGAGCACCGCGCCGAATTCTCGGATTTGGAGGCGCGAATCGCCGCGTATGAGTTGGCGTTTCGAATGCAGCGGCATATTCCCGAAGCGATCGATATCGATCGCGAGACGACGGCGACACATGAGCTTTACGGACTGAATGACGACACGACGAAACAATTTGGCAAGCGGTGTTTGCTGGCGCGTCGATTGGTGGAGCGGGGAGTCCGATTTGTGCAAGTATGGGCACACGGTTGGGATTCACACGACAACGTGTTGGAAGGACACCGCAATGCGGCCAAGCGAGTCGATAGGCCCATCGCCGGGCTGCTCACCGACCTCAAACAGCGTGGATTGCTCGACGACACCGTAGTCGTCTGGGGAGGCGAATTCGGCCGTACGGCGGATACCACGGAAGGGGCGTTCAACAAAAAGAAGCCGGGCCGCGATCATAATCCCAAAGCAACTCTAATTTGGTTTGCGGGCGGCGGTGTTCGTGGGGGAACGGTCATCGGGGCAACCGACGAGTTCGGCGATCGCTCCGTCGAAAACCGGTATCATTTGCGTGACGTTCACGCCACGATGCTGTATCTGCTGGGGCTCGATCAGAAAACATTGACCTACTATCATGGCGGTCGATTCAAGCGGCTGACGGACAACGGTGGTGAGATCATCAGCGGGCTCATCGCCTAAGCTATGGGGACTGACCAAAAAATAAGTGTCGTGGGATAGGCTTCCCGCAGCTTCCCGCCTGTCGATTCTTGGCCATGTTGACAGGCTGAAAGCCTATCCCAGGTACAGTGCGACAGTTATTGATCGAACAGTCCTAAGGGTGCGCTTTTGAGCGTCGTTAAATACTCGACCAGATCGATCAGCTCGTCGACGGTCATCAGTTGCAACAAGCCGGTCGGCATGGCGGACGTTGGTAGCTTAATCTTTTCGGCGATTTGACCTTGTGCAAGTTCGACGGAGGCTCCGCCCGGTAGTTTGACGGTGACCATCTCGTCCGTTTCGCTCACGATCAAGCCCGTGTGAACTTGCCCGCTTTCCATGGCAACTTGAAACGCCTCGTATCCCGTGGCGATTCCGCTGGCCGGATTGAGGATTGCCTCGTACATGGCTAGTTTGGAGAGCTTATTGCCGATACCGGAAAGATCAGGACCAAATTCAACGCCTTGCCCTTGGACCTTATGACAAGTAACGCAAGTCGCCTTAGTAAAAACGTCCCTGCCTCGCTCGGCGTTTCCGACGTAGACCAACAGGTCGGTCATTTGGGGGAGTGGCCGGTTATCTTTAGTGGGT
>CBDUAB010000561.1:0-3961 GCA_965365045.1 uncultured Planctomycetales bacterium | reverse complement strand
CAATAACTGTGGCAAGTCTTCGATGATCGTGCCGTCTTTGAAGAATTGATAGCACCATTGGTCTTTGCGAATTCCGGACTCATCGCTCAGCCAGTTGCAATAAGCTGCTGCCTCTAGAAAGCTGATGCCGGTTATCGGCAGGTCGGAAGCCGGCCCACGGGACTCGTCGTCGGATTCCGTCAATGAGTTCGCGTCGACGTTTAAGAAGCCTGCAAATTGCTCCTTCGTTATCTCCCGATTTCCAATTGCAAAGTCGTAATTGATTTCATCGTCGAACAGCCTGGCATCGCCGTTGCGCATCAGCGGAGCCAGATTCCATCGTTGAAATCTCCCGGCAGGCCGTATCTTGACCAACTTGGGGCCTTCGCCAGCCAGCGTGTCGTACCAATTGGTGTCAGGACTCAGGACGGTCGATATTTCGGTCGATGCCAAGTTCCTCAAATACCACTCCGCGGTGAAGTGCATTCCGGGGTCAGGGCACTCTTGGTGTACCTCTAAAAGCAGCGATTTCAATGAGGGAGTTAATTGGTAATGCTGCCTCTGTTCTAGGTTCCCCATCGCCAGGATCAGCGTTTGAAGAAAAACCATTTCGAAAGAGCCTTCGTCGGCCTTTTTGAACCAATGATAGAGATTGTCTTCAATTCGGTCACTCCGTCTGCCGCTCATGCCCAAATCGACATAATTATGAATGAAATGGCCACGAACCCTCGGATCGCGGTTTTCCGGATTGCCGTCTGAGTCACAGCCAAGCAACGGCTTCATATCCTCGAATTCCCCTAGTTTCATGAGCAAAATGGCAGCGTTGGCTGTAATTCTGGCCGTTTCATCATCGCTATTTTTCTTACTCTTCAAGTGATCCAGGCGTTTGTACAGTTGATCGGTGAGAGAATTGGAGCCGATTTCAAGATCATCGAGTCGATCGTAAATTACCTCAATTTGCTCGGAGTTCGCCCGCAGAAACAGCTCCAGCAAATCAGACGCATTGTCCGCATAAAACTCGGCTAAGACAGTCGCGGAGATCACCTGCCGAGTTTTCGAGCTTGTCTCGCCAGAGAATTCGTTCATTAGAAACGGCCGGAGAAACTTTTTGATCGGCCTCAAGTTGCTGCTCCAATCTCGCACGTTAAAGTCTTCCGACAAGAGTGCGTTGGCAACCAAATCTGCCCGTTGTTCCCAATTCTGGCTATCGGGATCGAATTGCGCCGCCACGCTTGCACTGACCAGAACGCTCTTGATACTTGTTGCCTTGTCAAATCGCTTCCAAACCGATTCGACGTCGGGGACGTGCCCTCGATACCCGTATTCGTGAAGGACTATGGCGAGGTCATCCGGATCATCACCGACGGCATTCAGCCACGCAGTTAAGGACACGTCGCGTTTATTCCAGCGCCAGCGTGCGACACGTGCTCGAAATGTGGATCGTTCATCGTAGCTTCGGTCAGAGTCGACGAACTGGGCCAACCGTGGTTCAGCCCAAATCCGAAACAACGCCAATTCGTCAATCAACACGGAAACCCTCGCCGGATCTGGCGTTGTATGCAATTCCCTGACCTTATTCGCTACCATGGACTTAATTGCAAAATGGGCACTGATCAGCAATGTGCCTACAATCAAGACGCATGTCACGGCGATGCGCCGCAATGCCACGCCCATCATGGTTCGTTGTGGACTTGTCCAATCACGTCGTCGCGTCAGGAATGTGAAGCCGACGGCTTCCCACCACGGCGGCAAGAGCCGTCTGTCTTTTGTCGGTTGCCAAGTCGCGGATCGTTCGGCAAGCTTGAGCGCGGCACGTCCGCGCCGTGTTTTTCGCTGTTCGCTCGTCAGCCAGCGTCGCAGTGCCCCTACCAGATAGTCATGAGTGAGTTGATAGTATTCTTCGGACTTCCCGTCGTGCGACGTATCTTCGTCGATTCGGTACGGATCAAAGGGCGATATGAGCCGAGTTTCAACATGCAAGATGCGCATAAGTTCGCGAAATTCACGCGGGCGGTCCGCATATCCTGATACTTGACGAAGTGTTTCAATGGACACCGCTTTGCGCTTGATGTGGGTGTCGGAATCGGGAAGTAGACATTGAAGCATCGCTTGGATCGCCTTCTGGTGCTGGCGACGGCGAGGATTTGCGGATGCTGAGAACATCTCATCCAAAAACATCACGCCAACGCCTGCAGTACCGTGCATCTGTTCTAGCGTTTTGGGCGACCAGACGCGCCCTTTGACCATCTCCGCGAACAACGACAATCGAACGCACACAATCTTTGACTCTTGCGACAACTCGGATATCACGCGGTCGACGAAGCTCTCTTGATCCGGAGTCATCTTCGTCAGATCTGACGGAAGACATCCGTAGGACCTGCCGAACTCTTTCAATACGTGGCGCGCATGGCGCTGGTCGAACAGATCCAAGAATGCTGCGTTTTGGCCTTCGAGCAGATCGACATCCAGTTCATCCAAAAATCGCGTGACGGCCAACCAAAAGTCATCACGAACCAATGCAACGCATTTGACGTTTTTTCCATCACACTGCCGTAAAGCCTGCACCAGTGTGCTCTCAAACTTTCCTTGTCGGGCGTGCAACCACTGCTCAAATTGATCCAGGAAGATGACCGTCATCCTTCCCTCGCGCGAATCCGTCCGCTTTCGTAAAATCGAAATAGACTCGCCGAGATCCAAGTCCCGCGGCAACTCGGGGCACGCCTTGCGCAGTTCGCGTAAGAGCACGTCCTCCGTATTCGCGGCAGTGCATTCGATGCAAATCGAAACAATTTGATCGCCCAAGCGCGGTAGCAAACCGGCTTTGACAAACGACGTCTTACCGCAACCTGAGGGGCCGTAGATAAGTGCCACCCGAAATGTCCGGTCGGCGTCCGGCTCCTCAATCTGGCGTTTCCAGAAATCGATGCTTTGTGGCAGATCACCCCGCGCGCGAGGTCCAGGGACGAGTTTTAGAAAAAAGTCGGCGTCATTTTCGTCAAACGACCGAAGGCCTTTGGGAACGATTTTCGCATCGGCCGCTTCTTGGCGGGCCGCCATGTGCACATTGGCGGCGAGTGCGGACCCAGTCTTGCCAGCGTCCAGAAAACTGTGCAACTCTTCCGCCATGTCGAGGGCCGTGTTGTGCCGTTCCGAGGCGCGTTTGGCCAGCGCCTTGAGGCAAATCACTTCCAGTTCTCTCGGAATCGCATCGTCAATCATCCGTGGTGGACGCACATCAACGGTTTTGATGTGTTCCAAGACCTGCTGCCAGCTGCTGCCGCGGAATGGCCGCGCGCCGGTGAGCATTTCGTAAAAGACAATTCCCAAACTGAAAATATCGGATCGCCCGTCGACTAGGTGCCCCTCTCCGCGAACCTGTTCCGGGCTCATGTAAGCTATCGTACCGCCTTGTGGTCTCTCCTTGCCAAAGTCATCATCCTTCAAGGCCAGGCCGAAATCAGCAAGATAGGGAGTGCCTGCCGTGTCCAGCAATATGTTGGCTGGTTTGACGTCGCGATGGACCAGCCCATGTCGATGCGCATAGTGGAGCGCGTCGGCAATCTTTGCAATTAGATTCGCCGATTCGTCCCAGGAATAGTGCTCGCTCAAGATCTTGTCGGCCAACGTCATTCCGTCAATCAACTGAGACACGGTATAGAAGCGCCCGTCATCCATGGCCGAGGCGTCGTAGACCGACACGAGATTGTCGTGCGTCATACTTGCTAGAACTCTCGCCTCGACAAGATAGGCTTCCATGTCTTGCGTTTGCCTAATTGCCTCCTTGTGAGGAATCTTAACGGCGACGTGTCGCTGAAGCGTTGTGTCGAACGCGCGGAAGACCGTACCGAAACTGCCGGACCCAACAACCGACTCGATCGTGTACTTGTCCCCCAATTGTTGGGGGACGTCCTCGATCGTTTGAGCCGGCCTCCGGGGCATCTCGTCCGACGCGTCGGTATCCAATAGGGCAAACAACTCCTTG
>CBDUAB010000560.1:0-3978 GCA_965365045.1 uncultured Planctomycetales bacterium | reverse complement strand
GACAAACTGAGATGCGTCACATATCTGGACGACGAGGATAAAGAATAACAGCACGCCGGCATTGCCTCCTTCCCATTGCGTTCCGTTGGTAGCAAGTTTGAGGTCCAACAATTCAGGAGCGTGGCTAAGTGCAAAAACACAAATCAGCAGGCCGACCTGAATTTTTGCTGTACGTTCGAGAAAACGTTTGTGGTCGCCCGCCAATGCAACCCGCGCGGGTATGAACAAAAACGCATACACTGGTATCAAGTTCGTGAACAATCGATTGTCTTTGTTAATCGTAAATCCCCACAAGTCGAATTCGCCCACCGCTACCAATATGTATTGCAACGGCGTGAAAACAAAGAACATCCAAAATAGCGCGCGGTGATCGCCCAATCGTGTTGGCGTCAACGTGATGAATTCACGCAGCGCCCAAAACGAAATGGCAAAAAAGAAGACGGTCGCGACATGGCGACTGATCAGAAATGTTGCTCCCAGCACGGCGAAAAGCATCCACCAAGTCAGCACACGTCGGTTGAATGATTTGACCACTGCCGGAGTCAACACGGACTCAGGTTGGCGTTGTAGATAATGCCCGATTCCGTAGGCAATCCCGAGCAAGGCCAGCACGACTCCGAGTAGCACCATGGCGCGAAAATCGAGCAGTGGCCGCATCGGTATCGCAATAGTAGATTGTCCCCATGGAAGACTGGGTGCGACATTGATGAACGTAGCGGGCAGCATGGTTAGTCTTCATGAAAGCGAGACAAGGTCACAGCTCTTTTAGTCTTAACACGGCCTCACGGGCCCGGTCGAGGAAACCTACTTTGGTTTCACCTGTCTCAAGCCAAATGGGTGGTCCGAAGGTGAGACGGCTCAGCAGCGGAACGGGCAGAAACTCGCCCCGCGGCAGTACGCGATTCAGGTTTTCGATGTATACGGGTATGAGTTCAAATTCTGGCTTCTTTTTGCTTAAGTGAAAAAGACCGCTTTTGAATTCACCAAGTTCCGTGCTTGTGTTACGACCTCCTTCGGGGAAGACAATCAGCGAATGCGTGTCGCCAATCTCGTTCAGCATGATTTGAACGGGACTACGGTGGACTTTTATTTCCTTGCGGTCGATCAGTATCGCGTTGAATTGACGAGCAATGTGCCGTCGAATGGCTCCCCGCTCCCAGTAATCTTTCGCCGCAACGGGCCGCGTCAAGTAGCGGATTTCCGCTGGCAACGAAGCCCACAGCAGGAGCACGTCGAGATGGCTGGTGTGATTTGCAAAGTATACCCGCTGGCACGTATCAGGTTCACAGTCTACCCAACGAACACTGGCGCCGCTGATCAGTTTGGCAAGCGCCACCAGCAGAGGAGCCGTTAACCGCATCGCATTGCCCGTAACATGCCAAACAGAAAGGAATACGCTAGAACTCATCACGGGCCAGATGCCCGCTAAGGAGATATCGCTCCGACAGCTCCATCGTAGCCAACGTTGTCGGCCCTTCCCAGACCGGTCATTAGGCACACTTCCGTGTACGGTCCGTTGTAGGTATAACCTTCTCACGCTTCGTTGATTCCGCTGAATGATGTGAGGGCTGAGTTTGGCCACTAGGCGCGTAATTGTCTTTGTACTGGACGGGTGGAGTGCCAACTTCCTCGGACCTTACGGAAATACGTGGGTCGAGACGTCGACACTAAATCGCCTAGCCCGCGACGGCCTTTTGATCCAATACGCGCTTACGGATACTCCGGAGCTAATGTCCGTGTATTCAAGCTACTGGCAAGGGCGGCATGCGACTTGTCCACCGAATCCTGCTGCAGCGTCAATCGGTGATCTACTGGCCGCCAACAATTTGCGGACGCATCTGATCACAGACGAGCCGTTGATTGCCCGTCATCCTCTCGCGGCGCGAAACTCATCCGTCACATTTGTCGAGTTGCCAATGATCGATCATCCGGCGACTGATCCGACCCAGACGCAATTCGCCCAGTTTTTGGCCAGTGTGACCGAGACGCTCGAGCAAGAAACCGCTGATTGCCTGTGGATTCATGCACGAGCCTTTTCCGGAGCTTGGGATGCACCCTATTCATTGCGACTAGCGTTGTCCGATGAAGAAGATCCCGATCCTCCTCGACTTGTCTTGCCGCCTGACGCAGCCAACGCCAACAAACTGGATTGCGATGAAAGCGGAGAAATCGGTCTTGACGATGAGGATCCGGACATCGCGTGGGGTTTGGCACGAGCATACGCGGCGCAGGTCATGACCGTGGACCGTTGCCTGGAATTTTTTTTCGACGTTCTCGACCGCCACCCTTACTGGGGTGAGGCCCTGTTGCTGCTCACGTCGCCACGCGGATTTCCACTCGGTGAACATCGTCAGACTGGATTGGCCGGAGCACCGTTGTTTGGTGAATTACTACATATTCCCATGATCTTGCGACGCCCTGATGAACCTGGAGTGCTCCTGCGCAGTCAAGCATTGGCTCAGCCTCCGAGTGTTTTCGCGACAGTATTGGACTGGCTCAATATTGAGCGTGATCAACGTTGCACCGGCGCCCGCAGTCTATTGCCGTTATTCTCAGCGGCTCGTTGTGTATCGAGCGACGGCGCAAACAAAGAAAACCAGCGAGTTGAGCAAGACGGATTCGATCGATGTGTTTCAGTTACCCTTGGAGAGCAATCGCTACGAACGCCAGGTTGGTTTCTACGAAATGTCGAGTGCGCCGCTTCCGATGCTGGACAGGCTGATCACACTGATAAAGGGACGCACAAAGACACAGCCGAGCAAACCTTGTATGTCAAGCCGGATGATCGCTGGGAAGCGAACGAAGTTGCCGATCGTTGTCAGTCCATTGTCGAGTTAATGAACAATACGCTTAAGCAGTTCATCGCGGCGGCCGATCGAGAGTCTTTGGATGAATTGCCGGCACTGGAGACGGACGTGTTGAAGTCCGAGTCTTAGTACTTAGTGCTATTTGGAACTCGGTGCTATACGACGACAACGCCTTCGAGTTCTTCTTCAGCTTGCGGGAATTGGGGATTCATTTTTTCGAGCGTCTCGCGAAGGATCTCACTGACGATCAAATTCCGATTCCATTTGCGGTCCGCCGGAATGACATGCCACGGCGCGAAATCCGTGTTGCAACGTGTCAACGCGGCTTCATAGGCCCGTTGATAATCGTCCCACAACTTTCTTTCATCCAGGTCCCGCTTGTTGAACTTCCAGAGTTTGTCCGGATCATCCAAGCGTGCCTGGAGACGCTCGCGTTGTTCTTCGTTGCTAATGTGAAGAAAACATTTGACGATGGTTGTGCCGGCTGAGGTGAGCAATTGCTCGAAACTATTAATCAGATCGTATCTCTCTTGCCACACCTTCGCCGGCACGATGTTGTGGACGCGGACCACAAGCACGTCTTCGTAATGCGACCGGTTAAAGATTCCGATGTTGCCACGACGCGGCACTACCTTATGAACACGCCAAAGAAAGTCATGATCCAGTTCCTCGTGAGTGGGTTTTTTAAATGGATGAACTTCGCAGCTTTGCGGATTGAGGCCCCGCATGACGTTTCGAATCGTGCCATCCTTACCTGCCGTGTCCATACCTTGCAGTACCAGCAATAACGAGCGGCGGTCCTCGGCGTACAACCGATAACCGAGGTTGGCCATCGCCTGAGCATTGTCTTCGATACGCTCGTACGCGGACTCTTTGTTGTAATCACCGTAAACCTGGCACGGGTCAAAGTCTGCCAGCTTAATTTCCGTTCCTGGTGGTACCGTTAGAGCTTTCGACATCTTGCATTCCCGTTCTACTGACGATCAAAGTTGCCTTGCATCAGGGCCCAGCTTCGGGGAAATCCCGAGGCGAACTTCGCGGGTCAGTCTAGTGGTTTGTCACAGCTAAGAATTCGGGTTGAGACCATTAGCCGTTTTGGCGATAGCCACGGTTTCGGTGGGTGAACCGTGGCTATCGCCAAAACGGCTGACCCGAAAACTAAGTTGTGACG
>CBDUAB010000559.1:0-3983 GCA_965365045.1 uncultured Planctomycetales bacterium | reverse complement strand
CAGAGTTTGCGAAAAACCGACCGGATACACCGACCTCGGAAATGTCCTCAGCGTCGATACTGCATACCCTATTGCGCAGTTATTTGGTTCAGAATGTGAACATGAACTCCATCGGTGTCCAACCGGCAGACGTGGTGATCGAGCCGGATGTCGCTGGATTCGGTTTGAGTGAGTTTTCACGGGCTCATGAACTTGCGGCAATTGGAAAAACCGCCGCGAACCAGGCAATTTCTAAGATCCGAGATCTGCTTCGACAGGTTGATGCAGAGCTTTTTCGGTAGATTGACAGCAGGCTATCGCGAATCGTGTTGTAACCAGTTCAGGAGCGGTCTCGTCGATGATGGCGAGGCCGCTTTTTTTGGAAATATGGAAAAATATGAGGAGCACATCTGTGAACAAACGGCATGAACAGAAGGGCAACGTGACTCCATCTCGGCGTGGATTCCTCATGACGAGCTCCTTGGCCGGTGCCGCGCTGGCGGGCGGTCGGGCGCTGGGGCAAGCAAAATCCAAGAGCGAAAAGAAAACTGCTCTCGCTTCCGACAAACTCAAGATCAAAGTCGCGGGATACAAGTACGACCGCGTCGCAGGGCTGGCAGACGGGCGCGCGCAAATCGAAGGATGCGAAACGCAGTTCGAGGCCGCGAAGATTGGCGATATGAACACGCACATATTCAGCGGACCAAGGACACGGGAGGTGACAGAGATCGGTCTCTTACCGTTCATCTTGGCCGTCGCCAACGAAGAATTCAGGGATTACTCCTTAATCCCCGTTTTCGTACTGCGAGTTTTCCGTCATAAGAGTGTCTTCATTCGTACTGATCGTGGCATCACAAAACCCTCGGATCTGCGCGGCAGACGAGTTGCAACCCCTGGATACTCGTCGAGTTCACTGACGTGGATTCGCGGGATTATGCAACACGAATACGGCGTCAACCCCGAGGATATTGAGTGGGTTGTCTCTGCGAAAGACTCCGGTGCTGATGTAACCGGGAGCGCGTCGAAGCTGGAAAACGTCATACCCAAAGGAATCTCGATCAGCGCGGGGCCCAAGGGGAAAGACGAATCGGAGCTACTCGTTGACGGCGATGTGGATGCCTTGTTCCACCCCAACGAACCGAAGGCCTATCATGATGGGAATCCCATCGTTGCCAGGCTGTTTGCCGACTCCCGCAAAACAGAGCAGGCATATTTCGCGAAAACAGGCATCTTCCCCATCATGCACACGGTCGCCGTGCGTAATGATGTGATTCAATCGCATCCCTGGTTACCCAAGGCCGTGTTCGATGGCTATTCGCAGGCCAAGCAACTGGCGTATGACACCATTAGAACAACCGCGATGTACTTCACGTCACTGCCGTGGATCGCGCAGGAGGCGGAGGAAACCCGCAAACTGATGGGCGATAACTATTGGCCCTACGCCATCGATCCCAATCGCAAAGCACTTACGGCTCTGCTCCAGTATTCGCACGAGCAAGGATTAGCCAAGCGAAAGCTGAAGATCGAGGACTTGTTCCATCCTTCGACACTGAAGCTGAAGGAAGCGACAGCCTGAAGTCTACGCCATGAAAGGAGAGCGGTTCGTGTAGTATACGGGCGTTCGCTTCTCTAGTGATTGACTACGGAGCCCGCACATGTCCGCGAAGCCCAGATCTGCTGTCTTTGATCCTGACGAAGTCGGCGTCTACCATTGTTGGAAACGGGTTGGTTTCTGACGAAAAAAAGGTTGGAACATTGCGTTCACCAGGTAAACTATGTGGTTGTGCAAACAACGTAGGGAAATGATATGCCCGTGAATTAACGAAACACCCGCTTGCGGACAACGTCTAAGCAACTAAAGGAAACGTCAACGAAAGCGCCCACAGTCCTGATCATCAAGTCGACGTCAAGTCGGTGCGTGATGACAGGTTGTGGGTGCTTTTTTTTTGTGAACATGTCATCGACCAACCCGCGTTATGAAAGGTGAGTTCATGAGTCGCTTGCAATCGCTATTTTCTGTTTCCGCGCTTATCCTGTTCATGGCCGGCACATCTCTCGCCCAGTCACAGGGCGCATTCATTTTCGGTTCCCGGTCATTGGAAGTGCCCAACCCGAACGCCCCTGGCAACTACACGATGGTGTTGCACGAGAACAGTCCGGCTGGTTATGACGCCATCGAATACGACGCCGTACGTGGATGGGGCTTTGAGGCTTATGACTCTGGCAACGCGGATCGCAACACGTCCGCACGGTTCGGACCGTTTGATGATTCTCCGAACAACCGCAACAGGTTCGAAGATATTGTACCGGATGAGCTTTATGATTCTTTTATCGGTTTCAAAAGCCACGCGAGCACGTGCAGTGAGGCGGAGATTGGCGACACGACCTCGCCATGCGCGCCCACGATTCCGGCCTCGGGAGGCATTTTCCGCGTCGACGTTCCGAACGGTCTGTATCGTTTCAACGCCATCGTCAGTTGCGCTGGGCATCTTGGGCTTGGCCGGCTTGGCTCTGACAGGACGTCGGCGACGCCGCTAAACGAATTCGCTGCCGTAGCAATCAATACCAAATGCAAGTCACAGAACTCGATGCATTTCACGATTTTAGCGTCGGATATTTGCCAGCTTCGTCCAAAGTAGCCATCACGCTCCCGCGTGATGCCAACGTGACCATCGAGTTACGGTCACGACACAGGTCCGTCGAATCGACGCTGTCTCAAATGTCGCGATGCTCGTGCTGGTAAAATGATGATGGACCAGTCGCTCGCGAATCTCGTCACGCGGGAGCGTGACGTCTACTTTGGACGATTTATTCACAGCCTCGGAGAGTGACAGCCCGTAACAACAATAAATCCTTTTCGATTCTACTCGCGGCTCTCTGATTTCCGCGACGTCGCACTGTCAGCAAAACGAGTTGCTTCGTTGTCGTCCCACGAATGCTTGACAGTCGTTCTATACGTCGAATACGATGCGCCCGACTGCTACAAATGCGCCGCGACGGTCGATTTCATGCGAAGTAGCACATCGGTGGAATAGTAACTGTGAATACACTTCCAAAAAGATCAATTTCCGACGGAATTTCAATTTCTTTGATTCTCGGCCTGTTCGCCATAGCGTGTTTTGGCCGCGTCGAGTCGTCTCTTGGGGAGGGCTTCACAGGATCCAAACAACTAGCAAGTGAGTTGAAAAGTCTCTCACCGCAAGTTCTGTCGGACGAACAGAGGGAACAAGCCGCGTCGATGATTTCGAGGGAAATCGGGACGCGGATTCAGACTGCGAACGATGCCAGCAGCGCTGCCTGGTACAAAATCCAAGGACTTGAGGATTGGGAACGGTTTCGCGATGCGCGTTTGCTCAAACTGAAACAATCACTGGGTTCATTTCCCCATCCGACGCGAAATCTCAATCTGCAAGTCACGGGAACACACCGAGGCGAAGGATTCGTCGTCGATAACGTCGTGTTCGAGAGCCGGCCAGGATGTTTCGTGACGGCCAACCTGTATCGTTCGAAAGAACCAGGCAAGCCGATGCCCGGTATCGTGATCTGCCACAGTCACCATCGGCCGAAGGAACATGGAGAGCTGCAGGACATGGGAATGACCTGGGCTCGCGCCGGTTGTGTCGTGTTAGTGATCGACTTGATCGGCCACGGCGAACGACAGCAGCATCCGTTCCGGGACAAGGACGATTATGAGGAAGATTATCGGTGGTGGCGCCAGGACTACTACTTCCGATACGACGCGGGGATTCAGCTTCACCTCGTGGGAGATAGCCTGATGGGCTGGGAAGTATGGGATCTGATGCGGGCCGTCGATACGCTTTTGGTGCGGCCCGACGTCGATCCCCAACGCATCATCTTGCTTGGAGCCGTGGCGGGTGGCGGTGACCCCGCGGCCGTTACCGCTGCTCTTGATCCGCGGATCGCCGCGGCGGTTCCTTTTAACTTTGGCGGGCCACAGCCTGAAACGCAGCGGCTCTCTCCGGACATCGAGAAAACGTTCGGTT
>CBDUAB010000558.1:0-3986 GCA_965365045.1 uncultured Planctomycetales bacterium | reverse complement strand
GGACCCAAACGCGGTTGAGGTTGCTGCCGAAGTTACTGAGGCTGCCGAGGTTACGGGGGCTGCTGAAGTTGCCCTCGATACGCTGGAAGCGGCAGCGGCGGAAGAGGACTTAGATACGACGGCGGATCCCGCGACCACCGATGTACCGGATACCGGTGACACAGGGGCAACCGATGAAATCGACAGTGCGCCTCCCTCGGCTGTCAGCGCTGAAGCCGAGAGCAACAAAACGCTGGACGAATCGGTCAAGTCCGTTTATCGAACCACCGCAAATCTAACGTTTGATGAAGAAATCGACGCCAGATCACTCCGCCGCGTGATCCGGCAGACAGCCGAAAACGGTGAAATCGAGGCACCTTTTGTCGAGTTGAGCAACGCGTCGTGGGACGGCCGTAGCGGGCAGGGTTACAACGATTGGCAAGTCCGTTTTTCCACCGACGCCGACGAAACGGGCCTGCTCCTGGACAAGCTCCAATCCGAGCTTAGTAGCACGCCAGCTTGGCTCTCGTCGAGCAAGATTGGTAGCGCGGTCGCGGGCAAGATGAAAACGGATGCCGTTGCCGCGATCGTGGCAAGTTTGTTCCTGATCGTGGCCTACATCTGGATTCGCTTTCAACGCGTTGGTTTTGGCCTCGCAGCCGTTTTGGCTCTGGTTCATGATGTGGCGATCACGTTTGGTGCAATCGCCGCGAGTTTTTGGCTCGCCAATTATCTTGGCTTTCTGATGGTCGAGGAATTCAAAATCAGCTTGGCCGTCGTGGCGGCATTTTTGACGATCGTCGGTTATTCGCTCAACGACACCATCGTCGTTTTTGACCGAATTCGTGAAGTTCGCGGCAAGAGCCCTGAGTTGCGCGAAGAAATGATTAACAAGAGCATCAATCAGACACTCAGTCGAACGTTGTTGACTTCGACAACAACGTTAATCGTAGTCATCATCTTGTATACCATGGGTGGACAAGGCATACACGGGTTCGCCTTTGCTCTGCTCATCGGTGTCCTGGTCGGTACGTATAGCTCGGTGTTTGTCGCTGCTCCCGCGTTGTTGTGGATGACAAAATCTACCTCGAACCAAGGTGGGAAAAGCAAGAAGAAAGAAGCGGTCGCCGCCAGCAGCACGACTTAGCTAAGAATGACAGACGACGCTAAAGATCAGCGAAATTCTGCCCGCAAGGAATGGGTGCGGTTGTGCGGGACGCTTGAATCCGCGCAAGGTGATGAGCTTTCAAAGCAGTGCCGAGATCCGTATCAATTTGCACGTACGTACCAGCAATACGGCGCACGATTTGACGAAATCGCGCATGGCGTTCAGCAGGCAGTCCGTCGCGGCGACACGACGTTTTTTCGCGAGCGAGGTGTGCCAAGCGATATGATCAACGATGCTTTCACCAAGCTCTTACTGGCGGATTGGCTTGACTGCATCAAAACAAAAAAGCAAAAAGTGGCGGAGGTCTTCCAGCTTAAATTCCAGCAGGCGGTAGAGCATTTCATCCAAGCCGAAGTAAACACGACAAAGCTTAACACCGCCAGGCCACTGCATGAATCGGATGCATTGCTGCAGCTTTCCGGCCGTTCGCAACCGATCGTCAATTTGCAGGATATCTCAGATCTGCGAACCGAAATGCAACAGCTGCGGCAACAACTTGAGGAACTAACCCTGTACGTTAAGACGGAATTAACGTCTCTCAAGCAGCAACCGTAGTGGCTTGGCTTCCGGCCGAAAGAAGGCAGTCCTAGCTGTCTAAATAGCGACGGTTGCCAAGTATCACATTAGCCCGTTGCGCAAGCGAGGGACTAGTGTTCGTTTGAAAGGGCTATCCACTTTCCTCCACCGACCCCGCGTCGGTGGCTTGCTGCCTGACCGCTACCGGGCTGCATCGAACCAAAAATCGGTCGAGCAGTTCGGTTTCCATTTGGGCGACGTAGCCGAGACCGAAATAGAACGCGGCCTCCATTTCGGCCTCGGCTACGTCGCCTCAGTTGGTGAGCGTGATCCTCGGCCGATGTTCATTTGTCGTTGTATGTAGCAGTCAGGCGTTTTCCCACCGACGCGGGGTCGGTGGAGGAAAGTGGCTATCCACTTCGTTTAAAGATGGGATGTTCTCGGTAGTTTTCTTCCGGCGCTTTCTCTTAACCGTCTTTGGGTGCTGCATCCTTACCACCTATACGACCAGAAAAAACGGGTCACGAAAGGACGATAATCGCTGCGCGACGCCAACCCACGTTCACGTCTTTCGGTTGGCGAACCGATACGTGGTGAAATATCGTCGCCCCGTCCGCAAACCGATTGGCCCATGACAACCGCAGTTCGCCGCAAGCTCGTAGTCGGTCTGTTGTTGCTAATACTGACCGTAGGTGGCCTCAGCCGTAAGGCAAACACTCCACGAAACCACCCGACACCCAGGTTTCCGCAGTCCCAATTGCATCTTCGCCATGCGGCCGGTTCGGACAGCGTCGGCGCCGCTCCGCTTTTGTCAATTCCCCTCGCGCCGGGTACTGACGAGTCTCCACGGCAGCGGACATTGAGAATTCCAGTAATTCAAGCAACACCCAGACGCTCGATTGTCAATCAAGGCCTTCCAATGGATGAAGCGAATACGACTGACAATATCTCGAATGATTGAACATGCTATTTAGATCTCGCCGCTTCCATCAGCACATCACGAGCGACGTTGCCGGCGTAATGTACCGACTCATCGGACAGTGTCGGGTGCACCAAAAACATCAGGCTCGCCTCACCTAATGCTTTTGCCACTGGCAACCGTTCGGGTGGCCGCATGGTCGCAGGAAAGGCCTTTTCCAAATAAATTTCGCTGCAGGATCCGCTGTAGCATGGCACGCCGGCAGCCGAGATCGTGTTCATAATGCGATCTCGATCCCATCCTGATTGCAGTCGGTCCGCTTCCACGAATGCGTAGTATTTGTAGTACGAGTGATAAACATCCGTGTGTGGCACGGTCAGGCGAACCGCGTCACAGTCGACGAGATAGCTTTGCAACGTCGCCGCATGGTGCCTTCGCTTTTCAACCCAGGTTGGTAGCTTGCGCAAAATGACGCGACCAATCGCCGATTGCATCTCGGTCAGTCGCCAGTTTGTGCCAAATTCCTCGTGCAGCCAACGAAAGCCTGGCGGATGCTCCTGATGATAAACGGCCTGATAACTTTTACCGTGGTCCTTATAACTCCAAGCCTTTTCCCAGAGATCCGTCCGGTCCGTGGTCAGCATGCCTCCTTCGCCGCCGGTTGTGAGGATTTTGTCTTGGCAAAACGAGAACGATCCGATATCGCCCAGCGAACCGACGGGGCGTCCTTTGTACATGGCACCGTGTGCCTGCGCACAATCTTCGATTACCGCCAGACCCCGAGACCGCGCAAGATCAAGGATCGGATCCATGTCACAAGGCCAACCCGCCAAATGCACACAGATGATCGCCTTGGTACGTGGCGACAGCACTTTTTCAATCGTTTGGGCGGTGATGTTCTGGGAAACTGGATCGACGTCGGCCATCACCGAAATGGCACCGCACATTACGGCGCTACTTGCCGAGGCAATAAATGATCGAGGTGTGACGACGACTTCGTCATGTGGGCCAATTGAGAGCGAATGCAATGCCAACTCTAGTGCCACCGAACCGTTGGCAATGGCCACCGCATGTTTGACACCGACATAGGCTGCGTACTCCTTTTCGAACTCTCGTCCCTCCTGACCGGTCCAATAGCTCACTTTGCCGCTGCGCAGAACGTTTTCGACGGCTTCGATTTCATCCGCCTCGAAATATGGCCACGGCGCCATGGAAGGAATTTGGTGTTGTTCTAGTTGGTCGTTCACATCCAGCACTCCGAGGTCGTGAATGAATTGGACGCAGTAAATCAGCCGCCGGGCGTTAGAGAGCGTCCGGCTTAGGATTTGGATGATATCAATGGTAACCCGACGCGTTAGCGAGGGATGCAGCAGTGCAAGCGTTGAATCGCCGTTCATCCCTCGC
>CBDUAB010000557.1:0-4002 GCA_965365045.1 uncultured Planctomycetales bacterium | reverse complement strand
ACGGATTGGCCGCAAGTGGCAGCAGCGGTTTCCCTGGGAGATGGATCGGTACAAGCCGATTGCACTGACGGTCTACAACGGCAAGACGCATCAGGGCAAACACTCAGTTCGACTGTTGAAGCCCGCCGACCCTATGCAGAACGGAATAATTGAGAATACGGCAATACTGACCGGTGGTGATCCTTTCGCACCCGGCCAACCGGTCATTCCAGCCGTACTGAGCGCGGTTAGCGGCGACATTTCCTCCGAGCCACCAAGCGATCCTCAAGGGCGACGCACCGCGCTCGCGAACTGGATTACGGCTCGCGACAACACGCTCACCGGGCGGGTCATGGCGAACCGGCTCTGGCATTATCACTTTGGGCGCGGCATCGCCGGTAACCCCAATAACTTTGGCGCGACAGGCAAAAAGCCCACACACCCAGAGTTGCTTGACTGGTTGGCTGCGGAATTGGCATCGAGCGGCTGGTCAATCAAGCATCTACACCGGACCATCATGAACTCGGCCGCGTACCGCCGTTCAAGTTCACATCCGAATCGAGACAAAGTCATCGCGGCTGATCCGGACGGCTCCAGCTACGCCGTGTTCCATCCACGTCGACTTGCCGCCGAGGAACTGCGTGATTCCATGCTGGCCGTTTCGGGCGAACTCAACCGAGCGGTTGGTGGTATCCCAGTCCGTCCCGACATGAACCTAGAGGCGGCACTCCAGCCGCGTATGATCATGGGCACCTTCGCGCCGAGCTACGTGCCAAATCCCAAGCCGGACGAGCGCAATCGACGTACGGTCTACGCACTCAAGCTGCGAGGTCAGCGCGATCCGTTTATGGAAACGTTCAACCAGCCCGGCACGGACAAATCGTGCGAATTGCGAGATAGCTCCACGGTCACGCCGCAGGCACTCACGATGTTCAACAGTGACGAAACCGCCGACCGAGCACTGGCGTTCGCAAATACTGTCATGAATTCAACGAACTCGGACGACACCGCTGTCGATCGCATCTATCAATTGGCATACAACCGTCCGCCGACTGTCCAGGAGCGAAAAGAATTGATCGCCCATTGGCGACGGATGACGGAGATTCAGGAGAACATCAGGCACAAGCCACGCGAGTATCCGACGGAAGTCGTACGGCGCGCCGTCGACGAGAACACTGGTGAGCCGTTTGAGTTCCAAGAGCAATTGTTTGTCTACAAGGACTACGAACCCGATTTGGAACCGCACGAAGTTGATGCTCGAACACGCGGCCTGGCCGATGTGTGCTTGGCAATTTTAAATTCAAGTGAGTTTGTTTATGTTTATTAGCCAGAGTCCGAGCTTCAGTCTACTCACACAAAGTGAGAAACAGATATGAACAAAAAACATCCGGACAGACTCAAGCTCGGACTCCAACGGCGTGACTTCCTTTACGGCCTCACTGCCAGTTTAGGTAGCATCGCGTTCACTTCGATGCTGCAATCTCCCAAATCCGCGTTCGGCGAGACACTGCACTTTCCAAAAGCGAAGGCCAAGCACTGCATTTTCCTTTACATGGAAGGCGGTCCTTCGCATATCGACACGTTCGATCCGAAGCCAAAACTGGACGAGCTCCATCTCACGGAGTTCAATCGCAATGACCAGAAGCAATCGGCGATGTCCAGTGGAAAGCGGTACTACGTAAAAAGCCCATTCAAGTTCCGCCAGGCCGGCGAATCCGGAGCCGATATGTGCGTGCTGTGGGAGAGCCTTGCCAACGTTGCCGACGAACTATGTTTTTATCGCGGCTGTCAGGTGGAATCCGTTAATCATCCGACGGCCAACTATCATGTGAACACGGGCAACCGTTTCGGAGGTGATCCCGCTATTGGTTCGTGGGTGACTTACGGCTTGGGCACGGAAACCAAAGACTTGCCCGGCTTCATCGTGCTGCCTGAACTTGCTCATCCCCAAGGCGGTTCGGCGAATTGGTCAAATGGCTTTTTGCCCACTAGCTATCAAGGCACGCCACTTAGGGCAAAGGGGGCACCGATCCTCGACATCAACCCGGCCAGCAGCATCACACGAGATCATCAACGAAAAAACTTGGACTATTTGCAAGAACTAAATCGGCGCCATGCGTCTCTGCATCCCGAACACGATGAACTTGCCGCTCGCATGGAAAACTATGAGCTGGCATTTCGAATGCAGACCCGAGTTCCTGAGATCATGGACATCGGCGGTGAGACGCAGGTAACTCTCGATGACTACGGTGTTGGCAAGGAACCGACAGACAACTTCGCTCGTCGCTGTCTGCTCGCGCGGAAGCTCGTCGAGGAGGGCGTACGGTTCGTTCAGGTTTACGCCAGCACCTGGGATTCGCACGACTACATCGCAAAGGCACACGGGGCACTTATCCCAACCGTCGATCGCCCGATCGCGGCACTGATCGCGGATCTAAAACAGAGAGGTCTGCTTGATGAGACGCTAGTCATATGGATGGGCGAGTTCGGACGCACACCCGACAACGGCGTACGCGGCGGTGGCGTGACCTACGGTCGTGACCACAATCCCGATGCAATGACTATCTGGATGGCGGGTGGCGGCTGTAAGGCTGGACATACAATCGGAGCCACTGACGAGATCGGAGCAAGTGCCGTCGCGAATGTGCACCCAATTCGCGATTTTCACGTTACTCTTTTGCGTCTACTGGGACTCGACGACAACAAGCTAACCTATTTCCACGCCGGTCGCTTCAAGCAGCTTTCGCAGTTTGGCGGGCAGGTGATCAATGAGCTGTTGGAGTCGACGGTTTAGGAGCCGTTTAGAAATAACTTGTTGGTTGCGGGTTGCGAGATGCGTTTCAATAACACAAGTTTCTTACCACCTGTACTATGACGCGATCGCCAATCATGTTTGAACAATTCTACTCACTGTCTAAACATCTCACCTTCCTGCTCATTCTTGCGGCTCTCATCCTCGCTGATTCGTCAGCAAACGCCGATCCGCCCAAACCCAACATCCTTCTCATCATGGCCGACGACCTGGGCTTCTCGGACCTGGGCTGTTACGGAGGCGAAATCGCAACGCCAAACTTGGACTCGGTCGCGGAGAACGGGTTGCGGTTTACGCAGTTCTACAACACGGCGCGATGCTGGCCGACGCGGGCGGCTCTCATGACGGGCTATTACGCGCAACAGGTCCGGCGGGATGCTCTGCCGAATCTTCCATCGGGCGGCCGGGGGATTCGGCCGGACTGGGCAGTACTGGTCCCCAATCTGTTGAATCCGGCCGGTTACCGGTCTTATCACACCGGCAAATGGCACATCGACGGCATGCCGATCGAAAATGGCTTCGACCATTCCTATCTACTCAGGGACCAGGGACGCTTCTTTAATCCGACCAAGCACTGGAAAGACGACGCCCAATTGCCACCGGTCGAGAAGGGCGCCGACTTCTATGCGACCACGGCACTGGCGGATCACGTCATCGAAGTGCTGGAGGAACACGCCGAGCAGCATGCTGAAGCGCCCTTTTTCCATTACCTCGCTTTCTCAGCGCCGCATTTTCCACTGCACGCTCTTCCGGAGGACATCGCGGTCTACGAGGACACCTACACGGAAGGCTGGGAATCGATCCGGGCGAAACGATGGCGGCGAATCCGGCAAATGGGCCTGCTCGATGACACGGCCGTGAGCGAGCTCTCCCGCGTCGAGCGCGACCTCGGACCTCCCTATCATTTTCCCGCGGCGCTGGAGATTTTGGGAGACGGCGAAGTGAATATGCCGGCTGCGTGGAAGAGCTTGACCAACGAACAAAAGCAGTTTCAAGCCACCAAGATGGCGATCCACGCGGCGATGATTCATCGAATGGATATCGAGATCGGCCGGGTCTTTGATCAAATCAAGAAGATGGGTCAGTGGGAGAACACGCTGGTAATCTTTCTCTCCGACAACGGCGCCAGCGCCGAGATCATGGTCCGCGACGACGGCCTCGACTCGAGCCTCTCTCCGGGTGCGGCCGACACGTACCTCTGCCTTGGCCCG
>CBDUAB010000556.1:0-4020 GCA_965365045.1 uncultured Planctomycetales bacterium | reverse complement strand
TGCTCAGCTCTAGATCGGAAGTAAACTTGGCAAAGTAAGCAAGAGTGTTTACAATGAAAGTGAAATCGACCATGGGAAGAAGTGATGAACGTAATTGCTCGGCCCGCGATCGACGAAGCCATCAAACGTCACGCAAATGCTGCGACTTGGCTCAATGCTTGGTGGAAAACCGCAGGACGTGAGCAATGGACAAATCTCGGCCACATTCGTGAAACGTATCCCAGAACTGACCAAGTGGGCAGTTGTCTCGTGTTCGACGTTTTGGGCAACAAATATCGAATGATTGTTGGTGTCCGATACGCCAGTGCCACCAGAGGCGGCACACTGTTTGTCAAGCACTTCTTGACACACACGGAGTACGACAAGCACGCATGGCGAAAGGATTGCAAATATGCCGACTAGGGATCTCGACACGAATATGTCCGGTTACGACGCCTTGCTCTTGCAATACTCGCCTCGTCCTATCCATACCGAGCGCCAATATCAACGCGTGTTGCGTCAAGTTGACGCGCTCATGCACAAACAAAAACTAACTCGTGCCGAAGACAATCTTCTGGAGGTTCTGGCAGCGTTGGTGACACAGTACGAGCAAAGGCATCATCCGGCACCGGACGTCGCGCCGGGCGATATGGTCGCACATTTCATAGAAGTCCGAGGCGTCACCAAGGCGCAAGTTGCTCGAGCGACGGGCATACCGCGTCAAACGATCACGAATATCGTCAGCGGTACGCGCGGTATCAGCAAGACCAACCGCGCCAAGTTGGCGAAATACTTTCGTGTATCCGCTGACGTGTTTCTCTCTCGCGAGTGAGCGGAACGTGTAGATATAGACCCAAGCGAGCTGCCCGTGTACTAATTGAAATTCCCACCGCCGTCTGAGCCGTTGAATTGCCCCAACTCGTCATTGTATTGTAATTTGTTTACAAAGCGCGTGAATTTGCTTTGCCACAAGAGTTCAATTTCGCCAACGGGACCGTTTCGTTGCTTGGCAACGATGATTTCGGCTTCGCCCTCGGCGTTGTTCCGCTCTTCACCGACAAGGTAGTATTCCTCACGATGAACGAACATGACGACATCGGCATCTTGTTCGATCGCCCCAGACTCGCGCAGATGGCTCAGGCGCGGTCGGTTGTCCTTGGATGCTTCCGCTTGGCGATTAAGCTGCGCCAGACAGAGTACCGGAACGTTGAGTTCGCGCGCCAGACCTTTCAGACGCCGGGCGATTTTGGCCACTTGCTCCTGTCGTGGGTCCTTGGGATTGTCCGGTTCAATGAGTTGAAGATAGTCGATCACGATCAGCCCCAAGGATTCCTGGCGCCGCATGATGCGCCGCGCCGCGGCAGCGATTTCGCCGACGGTTCGTGACGGCGAATCGTCTATGAACAGCGGAGCCTGGCTGATGTCGTTGGCTTTCTCGATCAGGCGGCGGCTATCATCTTTGGAAATCGTGCCATTACGCAGACGATGGCTGTCGATCTGAGCCATGGAGCAGAGAATGCGATCGGCCAGCTCAAGACGTGACATTTCCAGACTGACAAACAACACGGTTTTTTGCGTTTTGATCGTCGCATATTCGGTAATATTCAGCGCGAATGCGGTTTTGCCCATACTGGGGCGAGCCGCCAAGATGATCAACTCCGAGTTGTGGAGCCCGACGAGTTTTTCATCAAGATCGTGGAATCCGGTTTCAACAGCCCCGTCGGTGTGTTGGCCGTTCTTGCGGGCATCGATGCGGTCCATCGCATCCATGAGAACGTCGCGAATCTCATGGTAGTTGGCCGATCCACGGCCTTCCATGATGCCAAAGACTTTTTGTTCCGCTTGATTGATGAGCGCCTTGGCGTCGAGCGAGGACTGGTACGCATCTTGTAACACTTCCGTCGCCGCTTCGATCAGCTTGCGGCGCGTCGCATGTTCGCGAATCAGCTCGGCATAGTGTACGGCGTGCGCGGCGTTCGGCACGGAATTGGCGACCTTGGCGATATACGCCGTGCCGCCAATTGTTTCAAAGACATTGGCCTTCTTCAGCTCGTCAACAAGCAGAGCGACGTCGATCTTGCGACCGCTTTCATGCATGTTGAGCATTTGCTCGTAGAGAATCCGATGAGCGTCATCATAAAAATCATCCGGACGCAAGATCATCGAGACTTCGTCACAAACATCAGGCAATAGAATGACACTGCCCAAGACGCACGCTTCAGCCTCCAGACTGCACGGCGGTTGTCGCTCGAGCAGTGAAGTGACCGACGATGTGGTCGGCGCTTTATCGGCGCGGAGAACGGTGGACACGGTTTAACCCTCCCTGCAAACGTGAACAACGTTCGCGAAAGATCAATCATACGCGTCAAAGTCTGGGTGGCAAGTGACCTATCGCAATGTGAGAAGATGCAAAAAAAATGCCCCCGAACAAAGCGCACGGGGGCAAAATCAATCGAATTGTCAGCTAAGAAGCTGTTGCTCCCTCGGCACTGGTGGCGTCGGCGGCGGAACTGTCGGTATCGGCGGCGCTGCCGACCGTCGGAACGACCCAGACCTTAAGTTCAGCGTCAACCGCCGAGTGCAATTGGATTTTGACCGTATATAGACCGAGCTCCTTGAGCGGGCCTTCCAGACGAATCTGGTCTTGAGCCAGTTGAACATCCTGCTGCTTGAGCGCCGCGACGATCTCCGCGGCACCAACGCTGCCGTACAGGTGACCTTCTTCGTTGGCGTTGGCTTCGATCGTGACGCTTTGCTTGGCGATTTCGATCGCTTCGTCGCGTAGTTTTTTGAGACGTGTCTTTTCGATTTCTTGGAGTTTGGCTTTGTGCTTATCGACCATCCGCTTGTGATGGTCGTTTGCGACGGTGGCCAAACCTTGTGGAATCAAATAATTCGTGGCGTAGCCACGTTTTACTTCGACGACATCGCCTTGATTGCCTAGGTGTTCAACGGACTGAATCAATAGCAGCTCTATGCCACCGTTGGGTCCGATTGGCAAACGCTTATGACGGGCCCCCGCTCGACGATTGATCTTATGTTGAGACTTGGTCTTCGCTTGTGGCATGACCACCCTCGCTCTATCTTTGCCAAAATTGGATGTTATATCTTTTAGCGCACTGGGTGCGTTAGAACGGAATATCGTCTGGTGGCGTACCGCCACCGCCACCGCCAGCGGCGGCAACCGGAGCAGGCTCGCTATAGCTCGAATCGGACTGCTGGCCGCTCGGATTCGAATCGCCTCCTCCACCACGACCTCCCACCATTTGCATTTTCTCGCCGACTACCTTGAGTTTGGTTCGTTTTTGTCCATCCGATTCCCAACTATCCAGCTTGAGCCGACCCTCGACCAGGATCGGCGATCCCTTACTGAGATACTCGCCGGCGACCTCGGCCGTACGACCCCACAATGTGATGTCGACAAAAGTGGCTTCTTCGACCCATTCACCTGCCTGGTTCTTGCGCCGATCGTTGACCGCGAGACCAATGTCGGCTACCGCCATACCGCTTTGCAAGTAACGAACCTCGACATCTCGCGTCAGGTTTCCCATTACAATAACTCGATTGAAACTGGCCATTCCCATGCCCTCCTAATGGAATGCGGACATTCAATTCTGCTTGCCCAAGATTTGCTCGCCCACGACAGTAGTGAACGAATGTACCCTATTCAGAATATCAGAAGCTAGGGCTCTTGGCAAGCCACCGGTTTCCGCACGGCTATTCCACCTTGGCAGCCTCTTTGGCTTCCGGATCATCTGCTGCCACGGTGGCCTCTTTGACTTCCGGCTCGGCTGTCGCCACGGCGGACTCTTTGGCTTCCGGCTCGGCTGCCGCACCGTCACCTGATTTCTTGGGTGAGACTTTCGCTGGGGGGCCTTTGTCAGCAACGGTGCCGGAGGCGTGTTCGACCAACGCGTTCACCAAGCGTTCATCCACAACCAAGATCAACTCACGCAGCACATTGGTATTGAGGCGGAAAGCACGATTGAGCTCTTCGCGTCGGAGGCTGTCCATGCGGAAATGAACCAGCCAATAGGTGCC
>CBDUAB010000555.1:0-4022 GCA_965365045.1 uncultured Planctomycetales bacterium | reverse complement strand
GTAAGCCGAAAGTCGCGTCCTTGGAATCGAACCGTCAATCGTTTGTGGTCGATTCCTAACAGATGCAACATCGTAGCATGCAGGTCGTGAACGTGCACAATGTTCTCGACTGCGGAGTACCCGAGTTCATCCGTGTTCCCGTGGGTCACGCCGCCGCGAATGCCGCCGCCAGCCATCCACATCGAAAAGCCCTTGATGTGATGATCCCGCCCCGGTTGTTTGCCTTTGCCTTGAAACATGGGCGTGCGACCAAACTCGCCACCCCAAATGATCAGCGTGTCGTCGAGCATGCCGCGCTGTTTGAGGTCTTGAACCAATGCGGCCGTTGGGCGATCGACAGCGTCGCAGCAAATGTTCATGTACTTCACCAGATCACCGTGATGATCCCAACCGCGGTGATACAACTGAATGAAGCGAACTCCGCGCTCGGCCAGTCGCCGCGCCAACAGACAATTCGCGGCAAACGAGCCATCCGCGCCGGAAGTGCCGTACATATCCAGAATGTGCCGCGGTTCGCCCGACAAGTCCATCAGCTCGGGAACACTATCTTGCATGCGAAATGCCAACTCGTATTGGGCAACGCGAGCAGCGATCTCCGGATTGTCGACGGCTTCGTTGCGAATGCCGTTCAGCTCCCGGACGGCGTTGATGACGTCGCGCTGACGCTCACGTGTTACACCCACGGGATTGCGAATGTAATGAACAGGGTCGCCGCTGGATGAAAACTCCACGCCCTGAAACCGGCTTGGCAGGAAGCCGCTATGCCATTGCCGTGAAGCGATCGGCTGCGGATTGCGGCCTTTGCGCGAAGTCAGTACGACGAAACCGGGCAAGCTGTTGCTTTCGCTGCCCAAACCATAGTTTACCCAGGCACCCATGCTCGGCCGGCCCGAGATTGACGTACCCGTGTTCATCACGGTGTGGGCCGGATCGTGATTGATCTGTGTAGTTATCAGCGATCGTATGATGGCAATGTCGTCGGCGATCCGCGCCGTGTGGGGCAGAAAATCCGAGATCAACTGCCCCGATTCGCCGTAGCGACGGAAACCCGTTTGTGCTCCGAGACACTTCAGCTCTTTTCCTTGCAATTGTGCAATCGGTTGCCCGTTCGTGAAAGTGTCGGGCATCGGTTGGCCATCCATCCGTGCCAACTGCGGCTTGTAATCGAAGGTTTCCAAGTGCGAAGGGCCACCGGCCATGCAGAGAAAGATCACGCGCTTCGCGCGTGGACGTAGGTGACGCGCGTCTATACTGCCCGCAGACGATGACGCGTCCGCCGAGGAACTTGGCGTCGGATTCAGCAGTGCCGCGAGCGCCGTCGCGCCAAGCCCCAAGCCGCCACGTCGTAAGAATGTACGCCGTGTGGCATCTTGAGCGATCGCTTTGATAGGCATTCGGTTCATGATTACGACTTTACAGAACTAAGTAGCTGTCTGGTTTTAACTTGTGGTGCGGGCGTCCCGCCTGCATTGTGCAGCCGAGACGGCCGCACCACAATCTTGCTAATTTCGCATGATTGCTTCGTTCAAATTCAACAGCGTCCGCGTCACCGATGTCCACGCCGCCAACTCGCTCACATTCAGGTCGCCAGCCACGGGCATGAGTCCGACCGTTACGAGATTGTTGGCGGCCTGTTCATCGGCGCGATATTCCTCGCGATGCTCGTTCAGCAATGATAATAACAGTTTCTTTTCCCGAGAGCTCGGTTCGTGGGAAAATAGTTCACGGTAGGCCCACGTCAACCGTGCGGAGTCGGTGTGTTCAACTTCGGCATGGAGAATCCGTTGGGCAAAAACCCGAGCCGCTTCGACGAAGCTCGGGTCATTGAGCATGGTGAGCGCCGCCAGCGGCGTGTTCGAGCGAGGCCGGCGGGCCGTGCATTCTTCGCGTGATGGAGCATCGAACGCTTTGAGCATGGGGTGCAAGAACTGTCGTTGCCAATGCACATAAACACCGCGGCGATATTGGCTCTCATTGGCGTCATGCTGGTATTTTCGTTCGGGAAAATTCAGATGCGCATAGTAACCCGCCGGCTGGTATGGCCTGACGCTCCGACCTCCAAGCTTCTTGACAAGCAGACCGCTCACGGCCAAAGCATTATCGCGAACCATTTCCGCCTCGAGTCGAAATCGCGATTGGCGTGCAAGCAAGCGATTCTCGGGATCACGCTGACGCAACTCGTCGGTCTCGCGCGACGATTGCTGATATGCCCGCGAAGTGACAATCAAACGCACGACGTGCTTAATATCCCAACCGCTGTCGACAAACTCGATCGCCAACCAATCCAGCAACTCGGGATGGACGGGCCATTCACCTTGTGAGCCGAGGTCCTCGGTAATCTTGGAAATACCCGTGCCAAAATACAACTGCCAGAGACGGTTTACCATAACGCGAGCCGTTTGTGGATGATTCGCGTTGGTGAGCCAGCGGGCGAGGTCCAGCCGCGTTGCTTGGCGTTCACCGACGTCGAGACGTCCCATGAATTCAGGTATGGCCGGCAAGGCTCGCGCGCCGGACGTGTCCATCCAATCGCCCCGACTCAAGACGCGCATTTCACGTGGCGCTGCTGATTCAGTCACCATTGACAGCCGCGCCCGTCCTTGGACCTGCTCGCGACGTTGCTTGATCTGGTCGATGTGTTTTCGGATTTGTTCCGCGTTTTCTGGTTGGTTTGCCAGCCGCTTTTCCGCTGCGCGCAATTCCACTTCGAGAAGCAACACCTGATACTCATCGATGGGATCAAGCACATGCATCTCTGGCGCGCGGGTTGTTGGCAAGGAATTCGGCGCGGCGAAAGCGCCTTGCTCTTTGACGTCGGCAAAGAAGGCGGCGAAGCTGTAGAAGTCACGAATCGTGTACGGATCGAATTTATGGTCGTGACACTCGCAACAACCCATCGTCGCGCCCATCCAGACGGACGACGTCGTGCGGACCCGGTCCGCGGCGTATTTGGCCAAGTATTCCTTGTCCTGCGCGCCACCCTCGTGGGTCGTTTGCAGCAAGCGGTTGTAGCCGGAGGCTACTTTTTGCCACGTCGACGCATTGGGCAACAAATCACCCGCAAGCTGCTCCGTTGTGAATTGGTCAAATGGCAGATTTCGATTCAGCGCATTGATCACATAGTCGCGAAAGGGCGTGATGTTGTGGTCTTGATCGCCATGATAGCCGACCGTATCAGCGTAACGCACGAGGTCCAGCCAATAGACGGCCAGTCGTTCGCCAAAATGTGGCGACGCGAGCAGACGGTCGACCAGTCGTGGATACGCGTCTGGTCGCGTGTCAGTGATGAATTGTTCAACGTCCGTCGCCGATGGCGGCAAACCGAGCAAATCGAATGAAAGACGCCGGATTAGCGTCACTCGGTCGGTCGGGTCAGACGGTGTGAGATGTTCGGACTCCAAGCGAGCGAGGATGAATTGGTCAATCGCTCCCAAGGACCACTCGGCATTTTCGGTAGCCGGCGCTTCCGCGCGCTGGTGTCGGAGCGCTCGCCGTGGTGGCACGAAGGACCAGTGTAGTTGCCATTGCGCACCCTGCTCGATCCACTTACGCAAAACCTCAAGATGCGCTGGGTCTAGTGAATCGCTGTCGGGCGGCATGCGTTCGCTTTCGTCTTCGGCCGTTACGCGCCGCCACAGTTCACTAGCTTCCAGATTACCCGGCACGATCGCTTGCCCAGAACCGCTTTCGAGCTCCGCCAGGACACCCGCGCGAGAATCCAGACGTAGTTCGGCTTCACGTGTGTTTTCATCGGGTCCGTGACAGCTATAACAGCGGTTGGACAATATCGGCCGTCCATCACGGTTGAACTCAACCGTGAACTCTCTCGGGAACTCGACGGCGGGAACGACGGCCGCTGCCGTATTCAATCCGCCGGCGAGGACAACAAGTGGAAAAATGCGTTCAAGCATGACGCGACAACTGCCAGCAATTGAGTGGATGGGGTAATTTGAGGCGAGAACCCCATTATCGCGGCCGTCGTATTCGACCTGGACGACACGCTCTACCTGGAGCGCGACTAC
>CBDUAB010000554.1:0-4023 GCA_965365045.1 uncultured Planctomycetales bacterium | reverse complement strand
AATCCTAACAACAAGACCATGTCCCGTCGTAGCCCGTCGAAACAGCGGAAGCGCTCACAACCAGATGACACTGACGCTAAGGCTGCCGAGGGCCTGCAGTGGAGTGCTGCACGGAGAATGACTGTCAGCGGCCTGATTTTGTTCCATGTATTCGCCGTGTTTATCGCTCCGTTTGCCTCGCCTCCACCTTCGAGCGACATTTCACAAGCCTGCGCACGGATGCTGCAACCCTACCTACAAGCGGTGGCCATCGACAATGGGTATCGGTTTTTTGCTCCCGATCCGGGTCCGAGTCATCTGGTTCGTTACGAAATCGATCTTGCTGACGGAAAACGTGTGACGGGACGCTTTCCCAACGTAGACCATCATTGGCCGAGACTACTTTATCATCGACATTTCATGCTGGCCGAAACGCTAGTAAATTTGGCGATGCCGGTCGCGGAACTGCCACCTGATGGGTTTGACAACGAAAGGCAACGACAGCAGTTTTACGAAGACAAAGCGCGGGCCGACGCGCTACGATTCTCAGTGGCTGGCTACTTATTTCGGCGACACAAGGATGCTCAACGTATTCGCTTGTTTGCCCTAGAGCATCAAATCCCGACGCCGTGGGAACTCCAAGACGGTTTGAAATTAGACGATCCTGAGCTATTCGCCGAACGAAGTCTCGGAGACTTCACGCCCGCGGATGTCGAACGATATTTAGCAACGCTTGATTCCGATGATTCGTGAATACTTGCATGACCTGCGGGCCGCAACGTTGACTGGTTGGAACCAGTTTTGGTTTACGCCACGCGATCCAGCTACGCTGGGTGTGATCCGTATTTGCGCGGGATTCATGTTGTTTTACACCCATCTCGTTTGGTCCAAGGAATTGCTTGGCTTTCTGGGCAGCGAGGGGAGGCTGTCGGCGGATTTTGTCGAACGATTCCATGGTAGTGGCTTTGGCTGGAGTCATTTGCTCTGGCTTGACGCGCCGGCTGCCATTTGGGCGGTACATGTTTTTGCTCTGGCTGTGTTTGCGCTGCTGACTATCGGATTTGCCAGTCGTACGATGTCCGTGTTGGCCTTTCTGCTCACGGTAAGCTACGCTCACCGGGCCGTTGGCGCGCTGTTCGGTTTGGATCAAATCAACATCATGCTGGCGATGTATCTGATGGTTGGTCCCTGTGGCGATGCGTACTCCATTGATCGTTTGCGAAAACGCGCGGCGCGAAGCGTGCCGAGCGTACCGTCAATCACCGGCAACATTGCCATTCGGCTCATCCAGGTTCACATGTGCGTCATCTATTTATTCGCTGGGCTGGGTAAGCTTCAAGGTGCTAGTTGGTGGGACGGAACAGCGATGTGGCTGTCGATGGCGAATTACGAGTATCAGACGGTCGACATGACCTGGCTGGGCCACTGGCCTTGGCTGATCAATTTCCTCACGCACGTCACCGTGTTTTGGGAAGTGACCTACTGCGTATTTGTGTGGCCCCGGCTGACACGTCCGATCGTCTTGTTTCTTGCCGTCCCGCTTCATCTGGGCATCGCCATTTGCCTGGGAATGATCACTTTTGGTACGGCCATGCTGATCGGCAATCTGGCATTTGTATCGTCGGCCGTCATACGCCATGTCCTCGATAGAAGGGCAGGGGAGTCAACGCCCGCGGCAGCGACGTGAGGCAACGCCCGCTGCGGGAACGGGTTGCGGGTTGCGGGATGCGGGATGCGGGATGATGATAGGAAATACAAGTCTTTTTTCCGTGTGGAGGACCGGACGTCGTACGTGCATCTCGAATCACGCAACAGAAAACCCACACGTTATTTTTGACGGACGCCTTAACTCATGTCCGTAACGGACCTATTTAGTCTCACGTTCACATAGGAGCACCAAATCGTGCCTCAGACTGTCGGAATTGTCGGCGCCACGGGAGCTGTCGGTCGGATCATCCGCCAACTGCTGGAAGACCGCCAACTGCCCGCATCCCAAGTTCGCTTTATTGCATCGGAGCGGTCCGCTGGCACGAAGCTGGCATTTCGTGGTGAAGAAATCACTGTTCAAGCACTCAAGCCCGACGTCTTTGACGACATCGACGTCTGTATCGCCAGCACGCCGGACGAAATCTCCCAGGACTTTGCGCCGCAGGCCGTCGAGCGCGGCACGGTTGTCGTCGATGAAAGCGGAGCCTGGCGGATGGACCCAACAGTGCCGTTGGTTGTTCCCGAAGTGAATCCGGAGGCACTCGCAAACCATCAGGGGATCATTGCCAGTCCGAACTGTTCGACGACCCAAATGGTCGTAGCGATGAAGCCGCTGCATGACGCCGCGCGCATTCGCCGTGTTGTTGTTAGTACGTATCAGGCGACGAGTGGAGCAGGGGTCGCCGGTGAAAGAGACTTGATTGCCGGCACGCAAGCGCTACTCGCGGGTGATGATTACGCTTATTCGGCGTTCGCTCATCCCATCGCGCACAACCTGATACCTCAAATCGGCTCTCTAAAGCACAAGGGTTACACTTCCGAAGAAATCAAAATGGTCTTGGAAACACACAAGATCTTTGACGACGATTCGATCCTCATCTGTCCGACCTGCGTGCGTGTCCCGGTTACGAACTGCCACAGCGAGAGCATCCTTGTGGAAACCGAGGAAAAGCTGACAGCCGAACAAGCCCGTGATCTATTCGAGGCGGCGCCCGGTATCACGGTTTTGGATGACTTGGAGAATCAACTCTATCCCATGCCGCACGAGTGTTCTGGCAAAGACGACGTGTTCATCGGACGCATTCGCGAGGATCTCTCTAGCCCCAACGGCATCACGTTTTGGTGTGTTAGCGACAATCTGCGCAAAGGCGCGGCCACAAACGCCGTACAAATCGCCGATTTACTCATGCGTGCTGGCGCGACGACTTAACTCGCACCTGCCTCATGAGGACATTCAAACTAACGCTGTCCTACGACGGCACGAATTATGCCGGCTGGCAGATCCAGTCCAACGCACCATCCATTCAAGCTCTACTGGAACGCGCGTTGTCAATGATTGCCGGTAGTAAAGTGCGCGTCGTTGGCAGCGGGCGAACGGACGCGGGCGTTCACGCGCTAGCGCAAGTCGCCAGTTGTCGATTGGAAACTCGCCTCACTTGTGAGGAGCTTTTGCGGGCCATCAACGGCAATTTACCAATTGACATTCGCGTGAAGGAGGTGCGGCACGCGGCGGACGATTTTCATGCCCTGCGAGATGCCGTGCGTAAATCCTATCGCTACGTGATCCAGGACGGCCGCGTACACGATGTTTTTCAGCGAGGATACTGTTGGTTTGTTCCAGGTGAGCTCGATGTTAGCTCCATGCGGCGGGCGGGCTCGCATTTGACCGGTCGCCGTGATTTTACCAGCTTTCAGTCCGCCGGTTCGCCGCGCGCCACAACGGTGCGCACCGTTTATGAGCTTGACATAAGCCGGCGGCAAGGCGACCAGGACTGTTTTATAGACTTTGACATTTCGGCCAACGGATTTCTCTACAACATGGTACGCAACATCGTGGGCACGTTGGTCGAGGTGGGCCGGGGAGCGAACAAACCAGAATGGGTGCCATCGGTTTTGCGAGCGTTGGATCGACAGGGCGCCGGACCCACAGCGCCGTCGCAGGGCCTGTTTCTGATGCGCGTGAAATACCGTACAGATCTCTGAGTGCTACCTCAGGAACACGCTTTTCTCCTTCCTGCTGCTCCTGCTCTTGCACCGAATCGGCCGTTTCGAAGTAGGAAGTAGGAAACGAGTTTGAGCAAGGGCAGGACGCAAGTGCAGAGGCAGGAGCAGGAAGCAGGATGACTATCGTTCACCTTTTATCCGATTTGGGGATCAGATAGACTCGTGGTAGCTCTCGCGGGAAATCGCGTCGCTTCTGCTCTAATCCGGAACATTGAATTAGCAAGCAAACATTGTGTCTGTAGGAAAAGACTTTATTGGGCCCTATCGGCTGCTGAGAATGGTGCGTGCCGGCAACACCGCAAAGATCTGGGAGGCGATGAACTCCACGGACCA
>CBDUAB010000553.1:0-4024 GCA_965365045.1 uncultured Planctomycetales bacterium | reverse complement strand
CCAATTGTCGTCCACGGGATGACTGGTCTCGTGCCAATCCGAATTCAATGCTTGACCGGAATCGTTGTAGCGCCATACATCGTCTATGGCAATCAGTTCCGTCGTGGCAAGCGTGGGAGGGATGCCCGCCCGACCTTGTTGCGGCGGATGGTGGTACATGATCTCGTTGATCACCACGTCCGTGTTAAGGTCAAAGCTGTTCTGGCTGTCAAACGTGGCCGTATCTGGAAACAGCCAGCGGTTGTCTTGCTCGACAGAACGGCCGCGCAAGCGATTGGTCACTTCTCGTCCGTCCAGTAATTCCGACTGGTCGGCGTTATATAAGAAAACACGATCTCCATCTTCGGGCCGGAATCCCAAATCGACGTGGGACAACGAAAACAGCTCTCCTGGTTGAAGTGACACATTGGGAAGGGAATACTCATTCGGTGTATCCCCATCCAACACGAGTACGAGATTCTCCAGATTGGCCGCAACCTCGCTGTCGTTCTGCAGCTCGATCTCGAAAGTCGCGTCACTGGCGGCAGAAATCTCGTTGAAGGCTATTGTGGGAGCGTCTTCTTCAGGAATCGTTATGCCGAATGCCGACAGGCTGGCGTTTATAAGAAAGTCCTCATCATCAACGGCCACATTGATGCCGTGAATCGCCAGTACGTTCGTTCCCGGCTGCAAATGGTCGATCTCTGACGACAGGTCGATGATCTCGGGCTGCCTGGCGTCGTCAAAACTGCGGCTACCGAGTGCCGTGGAGTCAAACGCGACGTCACCGGCAACATTTCGCCGGGCGACTTCCGCTCCATTGATGTACGCGACAAACGCGTCATCGTAGGTGACGGTCAGCTTGAGCTGATCGAGGTCAACATTGCTGGGCATTTCGAATGTATTTCGTAGGTATGCGGACGAACTCACCTGGTGCATGTCGGTCAACTCGGTTTGGAACAGACCGGTAAACATTGGCTTGCCCGCATCAAAATGCGCAGTCACGCGGTCGCCACCGAGCACATAGTCATAGATGGCGACTTCGTCCACACGTGCCGGCATGCTCGCCGAACCTCGACTGTCGCGTCCCACAAAGATCCGATTGTTTGTATTGATGGCATTGCCTGTCGAATCCCCGCTGTGATTCACTTGATTCGCCTCAGTACCATCCAAGTACAACCGGCTCTCGCCGGTCGTGGCGTCCCATGTGGCTACCACGTGAACCACTTCGCCGACATTAAGCGTACGCTCACTGTCGTACTGGCCGAAACCAATGAAATTGATATCCGTTTTCAGAAACACGTGCACGTTGCCACCAGGTGTGACTTGGACAAGCATGCCAAAATCAAGCGCTCCTTCGCCATCGCCCACGAGGGTTGCACTCCGCGTTGGCAAGCTGTCCAGCGAAACCCAAAACTCGATCGTCCGGCCGCCACCGTTGACCTTTTCGAATTCAGGTGACACAAACGGCGATTCGTCGCCCTCGGACGTCAAACCTAACGCGTGATCACCGGCTTGGCCGATGAGCGAATCGGCACCAACCAGCGCGTCCGCCGCGAACGTACCATCGGCAGCCGGTCCCAATGTACCAAGGTTGGTCGCGCCGGCTTGCGAGTCTGTTTCCGTGAATCGCCAGTAGGCAAGTGGGTTGTCCGACAAGACGGACTCGTGATAAGGCTCTCCTTGTTCGCCCTCAAAAAAGCCAACACCAGTCACTTCGTCAGACCAGGTCTCGCCACGGCTACCCTCGACATAATCGGTCGATGTCCAGTCGCTTCCCAGCGCATCGGTGACAGGAATATGGATGCTCGCAGTGTCTCCGGGTGGAACGAAATCCAGAACAACTTGTTCGATCGTTTCAATTTCAAAGTTCACCAGCCCAGGTGTACCGCCGACCACTGCGCTGTTTGCCCAGTTGGCCGCTTCATCACTGTTCGTGTTGATGCCGACCTTGGCTAACGTTGCACCCGATCCATCCGGCCCCAACGGCCATGGAAAACTGTCATCGTAATTGATCGAGTCCATGACGCGATCATTGTTGTTTCGCAGCAGAATCTCTTCACCATTGTTGGCGAGACTGCCAACGTAGGGTCCGAGCGCATCGGCGAAGATACCCGCCGCCGCCATGGCCTCAGGGTCAGCGGAAATGACCAAATAGCCACTACCGTCGACCACCGTTCCCTCGGGAAATGTAAAATCAACACCGCTATCCAATCGCCAACCCGAGATGTCCATGTCGACACCCTGTTGGTTGTGCAACTCGATCCATTCTGGCCCGTCTTCCACGCGTGGGTGGTACATCAGCTCGTTGAGGACGACAGTGCTGTCCAACACATAGCGAGGTTCCAACGCCTCCAAAGTGACCGTTGGCAGTCGATTCCGCTTTGCCTGATTTCCCAGCCGGGGCCGTCTGTAGCGACACATCGAGCGAAATAGTGAATCAGCCGTCGAGCATTTCCAAATCATTCTTCCACCTTGAACGTACTCAGTTAGTTAAAGGGCCATCCGTATAACATACTCGCAATGGCACGGCGCACCAATGAAAAATGTCCATCAGGGACGGCTTTGAAAGAAAACCACATCTTGGTTTAGAAATGCTAGACATTCGTCCTGCCCACGCATGCCGTTGTTGGGAGATCTTCGGTCGCTAAGGCGTTTACTCAGATCTTGCGACCCGCCACCTCGGAGCTTGGGGTCTGTTGATTTAATCACTTCAGATCAACCCGGCGAACGGGGGCCGTGAGGCCTGCGGTGGAATCGCGAGCATGAACATCCTAAGCAGGTTGCCGGATTCATGTAATTGAGGGTGACAAAAACTCTTCCACAGTCGTATAAAGCTACATGCATACGCGGTCAGCACGGATAAGAACGTCACGAGTGAGGGAGGTATCTCACTGGGAAGGGTGAGGACATGTTCGACAATAACGCAGTTGCGGACCATTACAGCCACGGCAAACTCGTGGACGCGATCCGGGCCGCCGTTCGGGACATGGGAAATACGCCAGAGACCATTACCGTGGACGACCTCGCCGCGGTCGATGAGTTCCACATCGGCGGTCGTACGGCATCCGTCGACTTGCTTGGGCAGCTGGGCCTTTCGTCCGCCCACCATGTTCTCGATGTCGGCTGCGGCCTCGGCGGCACAGCTCGTTTCCTTGCCAGCACCTCCGGTTGTAGGGTCACCGGCATCGATCTGACGCCCGAGTATATCGAGACGGGACGAGTCTTGTGTTCGTGGGTTGGGCTTGCCGAACGGATTGACCTGCACTGCGGCAGTGCCCACGCGATGCCTTTCGAAGCATCCCATTTCGACGCCGCAGTGATGCTTCACGTCGGCATGAATATCGAGGACAAGGCTGGCCTCTTCGCTGAGGTCAACCGGGTCTTGCGGCCAGGTGGGATGTTCGGCGTCTACGATATCATGCGACAGAGCGACGATCCGCTGGTCTATCCGGTCCCCTGGGCGACGGTTCCGGACACCAGCACTCTGGGAACACCGCAAGATTATCGAAAAGCACTAAACGACTCCGGATTCGAGATAACGAAAGAGCGCGACCGTCGGGACTTCGCAAACGAGTTCTTCGCGGGTCTGCGGAAGCGTATTGAAGCGGCAGGGGGACCGCCTCCCCTTGGCCTCCATATCCTGTTGGGCGACACCGCGACCATCAAGGTGCGGAACATGGTAGACAATGTCACCGCCGGTCGGGTTTCACCGATGGAGATGGTGGCGAGTAAGCGGTGAGCAAATCGTCAGTTCAACCGCTAGATCGGGATGGCGGCGTATGCCGAAGATTAATCGATTCTGGAGTCAAGTCTCGACGGGACTTACGCTTGTGGCATGTCTTGTGGTAGCGTTCGGCGTCGATGCGCAGGAATCGCAGTGGCTTACGGTGGCGGCGGTTTCATGTGAGATCAAGATTCGGGACACCAGGCACAATCTAAGTCGAATTGACGACTGGTCGCGGCAGGCTGCCATGCAGGGAGCGGACCTGGTCCTGTTTCCGGAATGTACGATCCACGGCTGGTGGCAGTCTCGTGAAAACCG
>CBDUAB010000552.1:0-4026 GCA_965365045.1 uncultured Planctomycetales bacterium | reverse complement strand
GACATCTCCCGCATCAACAAGACGATCCATTCCTAAGTGGCCATAGATTGTTGTAACGTAATCGTCATCGCCGAAACGGTGCTCAATCGCAATGAAGTTACCCCAAGGCATTTGCGTGTGAACACGAGAATCTTTATCTCCGGAGGCTTTGATGTCGGGACCTGTCGAGATGCGAACAGCGCCACTGGCGACGGCAAAAACCGGTTCGCCAACCTGATACCAGCCAAGATCGGCGCCGACATGCAGCAGATTCTTGCCGTCAACCTTATCGACGACGGGCAGGCCGTATCCACCATTGGATTTGTGGCGAAAGCGTCGCCCGCGTACCACACTGGTCGTGCGGTCCGCTTCAAAGAACGTTGACCGAACGGGAGGACAACAACGGTCCGCGATTGGGTAGTCCAGGATGTAATTCTCGGGAAAGCGAGTCTCACGTGCGGCTGGAACCCGCGCGCCAACATCCGCGGCGAAAAGGAGTATCATCCCGCTCTGGAAGATGAGTCTGGCGCAGCCATGTGTTAACATGATACTAGCCGACCGCGTCACCGAACCTTCACGTCGTCAGTGTTCGGGACCGCCTGCCGCGCCAACAGGCCGGGGGTCAGGGCAGTGGTCGGTTTTCGATACGTGTTGTCATGAACCAAAACGCCGGCCTCGCCAACGAAATACGTCCCGAAATCGGCAACCACCAAGTTGTAAGCTTTGAACGAGGCGGCAGGTTCGATGCGGTCAATCGTCTGGCCACCTCCGACACAGTGGAGCTGTTGCCCGACCTCCAGTCGCTTTGCCATGCGCCAGCCCACATTGTTCACCCAGAATGGGTGGCCCTTCGTGGTGGCGATTGTCGTGTCCCCGAGCGTGATTCGCAACAGCTCACTCGGCGGACGCTCCGTTGTCTGCACCACGAGCTTGTACGTCAGTTCGCCCGTTTCGACGTCTTGTGACAGGACTCGGTCGCCAATCTGGACACGCTCAATGTCAACCAGCCCTGTTTCGCCACGAACTTGAGTACCGGCCGGAAAACAGGACTGCATGGTAATGATGCGCGTCCACGGGATATAGTACGGGTCAACGCGGCCGACTTGATGCGTGTAGGTTGGCTTTTCCTCTCGATAGACTTCGTTGTAGTCCAGCCACCACTCCCACCATGCGGACGGCGATCGATCGAGTGTTTCTCCCGTCGTGCGCTCAAGCACGTAGAACGTCCAATGATTGTCTTGCGCAATCGACTCGTTGGCGTTGGCGACATCGCGTTCGATTCGCATCGCTCGGGCCGATTCTTGCTTCAAAACCAAACGTCTGATCGCGGCAACTTCAAGACGGCGTTGAGCTTGTTCTTCCAGCGTCTTGACGAGCTTCTTCCTTGCGGCCTCTCCCTTCGGGCCGGGCACCCGGGCCTGGCCCAATCGAATAACCTTGCTTTTCGTGGTTACGGCTTGGGGTCCGCCGACGTAGCTGTCTGTCAGCAGGTGTTTTTCCCGCGGCCCCTCCCGGAAGAGCTGGTGCTGGTGCCTCACGAGTCCGTCGCGACCGACGTTGACGTAGAACCTCGACTGCACGGGTTCCACGAGCTGACGCAAAAGTAGCGGTGCGAAGTCATGAACGGGTCGGCCCTTGAGTTGCTGCACGACCGCATCACGGACGGAGTGCCAGGGGGCATCTATCGCGTGCAGCACGAGCGATTGCGTGGCTTCGTACCCGGGCATGTTGCCAAGGACAGAAACGACCTCGAGCGCCAACTCCTCACTGCGTGGCGACAAGAGCGATTCGAGTGTGGGGATCGCCGCAGGTTCCTTTACCGCTCGGAGATGCTTGAGTGCGTACGTTCGCTTGCGCCCCGGTCCACTTTCGATCGCCTTTCGCCATTTCTCCACGACTGGCCACCACTTCGCCTGATCCTTGCGTTCCTTTTTGCGCTGAGCTTCCAACCGTTCAATCTCATCCTGGCGCAGGAGCGTCCCTTCGTACGGGCGGAGCCCCAAACGGTCCATGGCTTGCTTGCGTTCGCCGGATCCGGTTGAATCGTTCGCCAGCACTTGTCGCAGGTGAAGTTGTTCCGCGTCGCGAAGCTGGTGGTGGCGACACCAGCGGGCCAAGGCCAACTCGCGTTGCGCATTCCCTAACGCCGCTTCCCGCAACGTGCGGTATTCCTCAAGTTGTGCATCCTCGGTCGTCCGCTCTTCGGCCTGTTCAATGGTCAGCCACTGGTCACCTACGCGACTTTGACCCAAGTGCCAATGTGCCAGAGGGTAGTCGGGGGCTGTACGCAAAGCACGACGCAATGCGGAGTCTCGATATTCCGTGTTGCCGGCGATTCCCGACAGCAGTCCCTCGCGCGTGACACGCGCGGCCGTCGAAAGAGACTCGTTTTCCTCGTCGGTTGGCGTGGATGGCCGTTTGGTTTCGGCCGAGATTCCGACCGTGCAAAACAGCACGACGAGTGCGAATGAATTCGCAATATCTCTCCAATGTAACCCGTACATGGTCATGCCTCCTAGGAAAGACTCTTGCTGCACGGACCTTCTTCTCACGGACCGATCGTGAATGTGCGACGGAGGTCCGAAGACGCGATCTAATTACCGATTCATTGTACGGCCGAAGGCTGTACGAGGACAACACGGTGGGCTAAAACCAGATCTGGTCGGCGTTCCAACGACCTTCGTTTTTGACCGCAACTCGCGTCCATAGCGGAAGTTGCGTGTTTCGCCGTGGTGGCAATCCCCAACAGCCATCTCTAGCGGAAGCGGCCCAAGTCCGTGACAAACGGTGACAACCGTGCGGTGGCAGGGCCGTACCCTCAACCAGGGTTTGCTGAGGTCCTTTGGCGCCCAACTGGGGGCGACGGAACGCACGAAACACAAGCTGCTAAACTACGTCGGTCGATTTCACCTCGGCACGCAACGGCACCGCGCCATCCAGGATCGGGTTCGTCGCCATGTGCGCTGGAGTATTCGCGCCCAACTGACCGAGGACACGCCCACATGAGCGCATTCGCCGCTATCGTTTCGGCGCGCTGCGACGATGCTGCGCCAGTGACTACCGCGCCAAGAGAAAAACAAGCGATAACCTCCCTGCGGCACCCCTTTCAGCGCACAGATCGAGCGAACCACTGCAGTGTCGTGCGCGCAAGCCAGGCGGCGTTCGGCGCGTGGGCGGGAGCGACCTACGCGCCTTAGCGGAAGCTAGGTCGATGCCGACCGACGCAGTTTGGACGTCCACGAGATCTGGGATAGGCATACGGCGCAGCCCCACGGCAAGAGCCGTATGCGGGAATGCTTAACGTACGGATCTGGCCGGGGGCGACCGGTAATGGTCGTCCCTACCGCAATCCCCAATGCTCCCCCTGTGGCGGTACGATAAATGTCCCGTGAACGGTCTCTTTGTGCAATCCAATTACGGCCGGGTACCGGATGCCACACAAGATTCTGTTGTCAAAGATCTCCTCCACGCCAGCGTCGAATTCCAGAAACGCAGCCGTCTTGCCGGTCGTGATGTCGACCACCCAAACACCGCACTTGAGTTCGTCAAGCTTCTCCGCGATAGGGATCCCACCAAATGTGCTTGTCCCCTTTATCACGACGGACAACTCCAATCCGGATGGCCCCGGATGGCCCGCGGAGAAAGGGGACAGGCACCGTGCGTGACGTGTCGTTCGCTATTTCACGCATTTCATGCACGGAGCCAGTCCCCTTTTCCGCTCGTCGAACGAGAATAGTGCAACGTGAAAACTTGCGCGTCGGGTTAAAGTAGCCAGCACTGGCCGGAGTTATGATCAAGGCCAACCAGATCCTTCGGCCAATCCGGCTTGCGTTTCACCGTACCGCCGCCGACGTTCGATCGGGCAAAGCCTCAAGCCGCCTTCCAAGTCTGCCGCCTGGCAAATTCTCACAATCGTGCCGTTGGGGGCGTAACGATGGACTAAATGAAGAATCGCGTCTTGTGACTATTCCATGTACTCCATCTTGCCGCAAAACGGGGAGTCTCCCCGTTTTTTCTCATCTCGCAGCAAAAAAATAGCGCGACTCC
>CBDUAB010000551.1:0-4029 GCA_965365045.1 uncultured Planctomycetales bacterium | reverse complement strand
GAACAGCGGTGTTTCGCTGTCTAAGGGTTCGGCGGGACAATCCTCGGAGGCCTGGGCCACTAGTTCGTCCCACCAGAAATCGCGGCCCTCGGTCATCTCGACGGGTGAGCCGGTGCGCCGCAGCACCAGACACTTCTCGATGGTCGGTGATTTTTTTAGCGCTTCGTCAACTGTAGCCTTGAGCGGCAGTTCACTGCCTCGCCGCCAGCCAGTGTCGGCGGTCAGTTGCAGCTTGGCCGAGGCGTCATGGTTCCGATCCGCGATCGCTTCGGCGGAGAAACCCGCGAAGATCACCGAATGTACGGCACCGATTCGCGCGCACGCGAGCATGGCCATCGCCAGCTCGGGAACCATTGGCATGTAGATGGAAACGACGTCACCCGCTTCAACACCAAGAGACTTAAACACGTTGGCCAGACGGCATACTTCGCTATGCAGCTCAGCATATGTGAACGTGCGGATTTCACCTTCGGGTTCGCCTTCCCAGATAATGGCCGTCTTCTTTTTGCGATCCGTCGTCAGGTGTGCGTCCAGGCAATTGTACGAGACGTTGGTCTTGCCGCCGACAAACCACTTGGCAAACGGTTCCTCCCACTGCAGGACGGTGTGATATGGCTCGAACCAATGCAGCTCGTTCTTGGCGAATTTGTCCCAAAACGCCTCCGGGTCCGCCTTGGCTTCGTCCCACATCTGCTGATATTGTTCGAGCGAGCTAATAGCGGATTTGGATCTAAATTCCTCCGATGGCGCAAACAAACGATCCTCTTGCATGACCGTATCGATTTGACCACTACCAGATTGGGTCATCGGTGACTCCTTTTTTTGTTTTCGAAGCAAGCGTGAAGCGCAATTGTTTCCATGGTGAGACTGGCGATTCTCGCAGCGCCGTTTTAAGCTGTCAATGAAACACAAACAATGTGTCGGCAAAACAGTCTTTCGCGATTCTGGGGCGTCCAAGACACATTAGCCCGACGCGCGGGTACAGGAACGCGATTTCTTCGTGCGTTCCCGCACCCTTGGAGTTGCCACGCGTCGCGGTTATTAAGCTGACGTGAACCGGGGATTACGGTAGAGAACTTGTTCCAACCAGTCGACCGAACCATTTTCAGCGGCCGGACGCTCCCAATGCCAATGCCTGTGCGTTGGCACTAGTGACTCGTCATTCGGCCAAGGATCGAAGGGACAGCCACCTAACACGCCGGACAGTTTATCCGAACACATCGACACGTTCCCCGCACGCGGCGGCATGGGGCCGGCCTCGATGCGCGGATGGCCATTAAGGCAACGTGGGTCATAACCGCCGACACGGTTGACGATTTGCGCGATTTCGAAAAGACTCAATCGGCGCGGTCCGCCCGAGTGATAAAGCCCGGTCATTTCGGTAGCCAACACACGCTGCAGGACCCGATTTAGGCAATCCGTGTATGCCGGTGTTCGGATTTCATCGTAGTACAGCGTCGCCGGTTTGTTCTGTTTGAAACGTGATTGAATCCAGTCAATGGCTCCAGCATGGCCGCTGTAACTAATTCCCATCGGCAACGAGATGCGTAGAATACAAACGTCTGGACAGGCCAGTTGCAAAAGATCCTCGGCGGCAGCCATGGTCTGGCCATAAACGGTTACGGGATCGGTCGTATCGTGCTCCATATGACACCCTTGAGATGTGCCAGAAAAGACCAAATCAATGGACAGATGAACGAGACGCGTGTGCGTGCCAGCGAGTACTTCGGCCAAGTTTGCCAGGCTGGCATGATTGATTCGCCATGCCATTTCCGGATCGAGTTCGCATGATTTAAGAGCGCAGTTTCCGGCGCAGTTCAGCACGGATTGAAACTGATACTTATCAAACAAACGGAGCAAGCCGTCGAGATCCTCCGCATCGCAACCGACGATACCAGCGCCCTGCAGCGGCCACGCCGCTTCTTGTCGCATGCCGATGACTTGGCCTGGATAGAGCGTGTGAAAGTAACGAAACGCATTGAAGCCCGATACGCCCGTCAATCCGGTGATCAAGAGAGGAAGCGGCGGTTGTGGGAACTTCGGCATCGCCTTTTTCAATATTCCTGCTACTAATATTCCTGCCTTAGCAGGAAAGCGATATTTTGGGCAGGAATATTTATAGCAGGAATATCATTAGTCGTGCACATTCAACACGGGCCCTAAGACACGTAAATCATGGCGGCCATAGTCGAACAGGTCATCGCCGAATTCCCTGTGATCTCCGATCCTGACGACGTCGAACCACTCGGCAGCGCAAACGGTTTCAGTGGCGCCGAGTTTTGGCGTATCACCGTGGGTGATGCCGTTTATTGTCTACGTCGTTGGCCACGGGAGCATCCGAGCGAGCAGCGGTTGCGCTGGATACACGCAGTTCTACAGCACGTCCGAGGACGTGGCATCGATTATACACCGATTCCTCTTCCGAACCGACAACGGCTTTCGTACGTAGAAAAGGCAGGCTGGTTTTGGGAGGTCACGAATTGGCTACGGGGCGAGGCGAGCTTCCATGCCTCGCCAACTCCCCAGAAACTGCAAAACGCGTTAGGGGCGTTGGCCCAGTGGCACGTGATTGCAGCGGATTTTGACTCGGGAACCTACTTTGACTCTGAACGCTGTGGCCCGCCCGCACCCGCACCAGGCATGTTGACGCGGCACCAACGTTGTACCGAGTTGTGTAATGGGGGAATTGATCGGTTAAGCGCGGCTGTCGAACGGCACACTCTTGACCAGCATTCCGGCGGTCAAGCAGCGACGATTGCCAAACAGTTGATACGGCAATTCCGCCACCGCGCTCCGCCCGCAATTTCAATATTGGCCACAGCTTGCCAATTAAAAGTAAATCGCCAACCGTGCATCCGAGACATTTGGCACGATCATGTGTTGTTCGAACAGGATCGCGTGACTGGTATTGTTGACTTTGGCGCCATGCGCCCGGCGACTGTCGCCGGGGATGTGGCGAGACTGTTAGGAAGTCTCGTTTACGACGATCAAGACATGTGGGCGATCGGGATCCGAGCATATGACAGGGTGCGCACGCTCACGGATGATGAACGTCAGTTGATTCCCGCCTGGGATTTGGCAAATTCGCTACTATCGGGGCTGCAGTGGGTCGAATGGCTGTTCGTGGACGGTCGTCGTTTCGCAAACATGACGGCAGTGGAGAGTCGGATGAACGAGTTTCTCCGACGAATAGTGTCCCGTGATTTGCCAATTTGACAAGAAAAAAAACATCAACAGTTTCACGGCTTTTTCGCTTCGAAGTAACCCAATTCACGGACTCTACGCTTCATTTTCCCGATACTATAGGGGATTGCCCTCTGCTATGAAGGCGCTGATCGTCCTACGCGGTGAAATGCTGGCACGAACTCAACGCAGGGTAAAACAGTAAAAACATTGAGCAAATGTGCCAACAACGTTAGACTTCACAGCTTCTTTGGTAGCTAGCGTTAGCGCGCGGCACGCAATTGCCAGCAGGGAAAGAGAACCGATGCCTCGGTCCAAGACGATCTTCGGCACTTTGTTGTTAGCGGCAACGCTAGCATTCTGCATTGGCCCAATCGCACGGGCGCAAACCGACGACGACGGTTTCAAGCCCATTGGCGCGCTGTCGGATCTGATCAACCGCGGTCCAACGGGCAAGCAGCTCACCGTGAGTGGCCGGTTCATCGTCGATGAATCCAAAAGCCAAGGCTATTTGCAAATACGGGCGGAGGTCATACCGGGTTGGCACATTTACTCGACCACACAACCGGCTGGCGTTGGCGCGCCGCTTAGGACGAAAATCATCGTCTCGCCGTCGGAGGACTTCCGCATAACTAGTGAGTTTCGCCCGAACCGCGAACCGACCGTCAAAAACCTTGAATACGTAGACGTGCCCATCGAAGAGCATTCGGGCAGTACCGTCTGGTCCGCGGCGATTGAACTTGCACCGGGCGTCGACGCAAGTCAGTTGGTGATTCAAGGCGAGCTCGACGGCCAAGTTTGCGAAGACGACGGTGTCTGTATGCCGCTGAGTTCGCTCGATACGCG
>CBDUAB010000550.1:0-4031 GCA_965365045.1 uncultured Planctomycetales bacterium | reverse complement strand
TTTTGCGGCAGCACGGCGTCACGGATTTTGCCACCTACTCGATGACGCCGGACGCGGAACTGTTACCTGATTTCTTTTTGTAGTGAGACGCGATACTATCACGATAGCCCGACGCGTAGGTTTTGAAGTTGCGCTCGTTAGTTCCGGAGGAACGGAATGTGAAAGCCTGGGACTTTAGTCCCAGGTTGAGGAAAACAAACCACGGATGAGTCGCGGAGCGACGGCATGTGCTTATCGCCTCACGCCTGCCGTCGCTCCGCGACTCGAATTAGGTTTTGTCGGTTTTCCTGGGACTGAAGTCCCAGGCTAACACATGTCACCGCTCCGCGGTTAGAAAACTGCGTAACCCCAAAACGCGCGAGCGAGGGACACAAGGTTAGGCGCCCCATGGAGATTTGTCGAACACTACGACATCACGTAAAATCGTGGAAATTTGAACCTTGTGCCCCTCGCTTGCGCGTCGGGCTACCGTGAATCGCAGCTCAACGACATGTGGAGCAAGACAACAAATGAACCAAATTCGTGACTCTCGATGGATAGTAATCGTTGGTCTTTCGGTGGTCGCTATCTGCTTGCTGTCAACAAAGAATAGCGGTCAGGAAACGGCGAACAGCCCGCGCCCACGCAATCCTGCATTTGCACGAGTAACTGACGATCCAAAGCTCCCACGGGTGCTGCTAATCGGCGATTCCATTTCAATTGGATACACCGCCCCGGTTCGTGAGTTATTGGCTGGCGAAGCGAACGTACACCGGCCGCTTACCAACTGTGGCCCGACAACGCGTGGCCTCGAGCAGCTCGACGCGTGGCTCGGCGAAGAAAAGTGGGACGTGATCCACTTCAATTTTGGATTACACGATCTGAAGCACATTGATAAAACTGGCGGGCTCGTCAGCCCACGTGAAGGTACGCGTCAAGTTCCACCTGCCATGTACGCGCAGAACTTGAGGGCAATCATCAATCGTCTCGAAGAAACCGGGGCCAGCTTGATCTGGTGCACCACGACGCCGGTCCCTGTCGGCGCCCATGGCCGCACTGTCGGTGCCGCCGCGGATTACAACCGCGTCGCCGCCACCGTCGTCGCGGAAACACTTGGCGACAAAGCGGCCATTGATGACTTGTTCGCTTTTGCCGCCCGGCGCCAGACAGAGATCCAGCGCCCCGCCAACGTTCATTTTACGCCAGATGGATCCCGGCAACTTGCTCAGCAAGTCGCGAAGACTATTCGAAATCACTTACCGCGCGATGACTAATAACCCAGTTACGCTGGTGTCGATTGCCACCACGCGAGCTTGTCTCCGTGGAGCGATGATCACAACCAGACATGTGATTCTACGAAATGAGTCGGCCGAAGAAACGCGTCAACACAGATCGCACGTCACTGAGGCCGAAATTGCACGTCGGTGGATTTCGGTCTCGGTGAAGCTCGAGGGGAGGCAACGTGATTCACTCGACCGATGTTTTCTTTGATACACGTCTTCTGGTTGTGATCATCGCTCCACGGAGACAAGCTCCTGTGGTGGCGGCCTGCGCACACAACACGTAACCTCGACTTGTTTATGACGTTAGTGACACTATCACCAATGTAACGTGGCGCTTTCCTGTTAAGTAGTCACCGGAGAGAATCTCAAACTATGCATGACGAAGAACTTGACGACGCCCCACAAGTGTCACGCCGCATAGAATCGATCGACGCCTTGCGCGGGTTCGACATGTTTTGGATCCTCGGCGGCGATCAGTTCATGGCCAGCCTGCGATCTGTCAGTGACTCCGGTGCCGTCGCTGTCTTGGCGGATCAACTCGATCACGTCCAGTGGGTCGGTTTCCACTTCTATGACCTCATCTTTCCGTTGTTCGTGTTCCTGGTGGGAACGTCCACCGTCTTTTCGTTGACAAAGATCGTCGAGCAGGAAGGCAAGGCGGCCGCTTATTGGCGAATCCTTCGACGCGGCGTATTGCTGTACGTTCTGGGGTTGTTTTTCTACGGTGGCCTCAGCCGTGACGGTGGCCCGGAAATGTTTCGCTACGTCGGCGTGCTGCAGCGAATTGCGATTTGCTACGTCGTCGGCGGTGTGCTCTTTATCAATTTGCGATTCCGCGGTCTGATGGTCGCCTGCGTATTGTTATTAGTCGGTTACTGGGCGCTACTAACATTCATCCCGACACCCGCTCTAGCAGGACCCGATGAAACGGTATCCACGGACGGCGCGGGAAAATACCACGAAGGCAGCAACCTGACGAATTACATCGATTCACGGTTTTTGCCCGGCTACAAATGGGACGGTGATTGGGATCCTGAAGGCCTGCTGAGCCATCTACCGGCTGTCGCTACAGGACTGTTCGGAATCTTTGCGGGCATGCTCATTCGGCGCAAGGACATCTCCAACGGCCGGCGGCTCGCATATTTGATCGCCGCGGGCCTGGTCTGTTTGGGGCTCGGCTGGCTGTGGGGACTGCAATTTCCAATTATCAAGAAACTCTGGACTTCGTCGTACGTGCTGTTCGCCGCTGGCTGGAGCTACTTGTTGGTCGCCTTGTTCTACCTGGTAATTGATGTCTGGCGCATCCGTTTTTGGTCGCGACCGTTTGTGTGGATCGGCATGAACTGCATCACGATTTACGTCGTCAACAACTTGGTAGGCGGTTTTGGCAGCCTTGTTAGACGGGTGCTTCACGAACCGGTCCTCGAGGCCGCGGCACCTTGGGGAGACCTAATTGTCTCCGTCCTGGGGCTCGCGTTGGCCATTGCGTTTTGCCATTTCCTCTACCGCCGACGTATTTTCATTCGGGTCTAAAGGCGACGACCCGCGAATGCGAACACCTAATTTGTATGGGCTCCGTTTCGTATATAATGCCGGGCTGAGTGCCACCAACCACCTCAAAGCAATCGGAGAACTCGTATGTGCAATTTCATCGCGTCGCGTCTTGTAAAGACACATCTGCTCATGGTCGCCTTAATACTATTTGCCTCGAGCTGTGTAGTAACCGTCGACACAACTTACGCCAAGGACGAGGAAACTGCTGCCGCCGGCAAGAAGAACGCGGCGCGAATCTTCTTCGTCACCGAAAGCATAGGCTTTCGCCACGGTTCCGTGACGCGCAAAGGCGATAATCTATCGCACGCCGAACAAGTCATGACCGAACTTGGTATCCGTAGCGGTCTATTCCGCGTCGATTGCACGCAAGATTGCGCGAACGACTTTACGCGCGAACGACTCGATGCCTCTGACATCGTCATGTTTTACACGACCGGTAAGCTACCGATTCCCGACGACGTACTCGATTACTTTCTGAGCGATTGGCTTAAACAGCCAGGTCACGGCTTCATCGGCACGCACTCAGCGGCGGATACTTACAAGGACCATGAACCCTATTGGGACATGGTGGGCGGTACATTCATCGCCCATCCTTGGGGTGCCGGCGACACGGTGACGATTACCGTTCACGACACGTCGCATCCCGTCAGCAAACCGTGGGGTTCGGAATTTGTTATCAAGGACGAGATCTATCGCTTTCGCAACTGGCAACCTGAAAAGGTACGGGTGCTGATGAGTTTGAACATGGCCAAGACCGCCAAAAAGGGACCCTATCACGTACCGGTCTGCTGGGTAAAGGAGTACGGCGAAGGAAAAGCGATGCATATGAGTTTGGGCCATCGCGAGGACGTTTGGACAAATCCGACGTATCAGGAATCGCTGCTTGCCGGCATAAGATGGATTATGGGGCTGGAAGAAGGTGATGCCACGCCGAACCCGGAAGTGTCCGCGGCCCAAGAGGAAAAGGCTCGCCGAGACGCTGGTGAGGGTGAAGCGGTGGAGCAGTGAAGCTTCCGCTCGATAAGTCGCTGGAACATCGACCGTTCGCGACTCTGGGGGGCGGGTTGTGAATGACTAATGTCTGATTGGAGTTCTCCATCATAGATCATGACATTGCCGTAACTTATTGCTCGGAAACACAGAACTCACTGGCTCACGAACTTCTCACGACCCCTTGAATCTCTCCTTGCATGTCATTCTTGCTAGACCCCGACG
>CBDUAB010000549.1:0-4039 GCA_965365045.1 uncultured Planctomycetales bacterium | reverse complement strand
ACTCGTGTTTTTCAGTCACGAAGCGACGACAAGTGATAGCCTGGGACGCAAGTCCGCAGGAAATAGAACAAAAAGCAAATGGAGTCGCGAAGCGACGGCAGGACGTGAAGCACCGGAATGTGGACCAGCGCCTGCCGCCGCTTTGCGGCTCGCTGTGCCAATGTTGCCGAAAACCTGGGACTTGCGTCCCAGGCTATCACATGCCACCGCTGCGCGGTTCAAAACCTGCGGGCTGGATATCTGCACTCGACTAAACGGATCAGAGGCTCGTTCTTGCTAGGCATCATGATGAAAGCGCAATACCTCCATCTTCTCGCATTCGGAATCGTGATTTCGCTTCCCACGATCTTATTTGGGCAAACTGTTCCCCTCCCCGCGTCAGCGGCGCAACCGGCTCTCCCTGCCGCGTCCGTTGCAGCGCCCGTTGAAACTCCGACCGATTCACAACAGCCGGCAGCCGACACGACAAATACGGCTGATGCTGAAAAGACGGAGCAGGACACCGAAAAGGCGGATGCGGATGCTGAAAAGGCAAAAGAAGAAGCGGAGAAAGCAAAGCGCACGCAAAAGCGCCTGAAGACAATCGGGCGCCTTCGATTCGATCGTCGCCCCTCAGCGATCCTGCAGGCTTGGGCCGAATTGAACAAGAAGCCCGATGCTGAAGAGGACAAAGAAAAACCGACAACAAAACCAAAGACTCCACCAAACACAACGGAACCCGCTCAGCCGGCCCCCGAACCCGATCCGTTCGACGAAGGAATCAAGGAATTTCAACGCGACGTCACGATGGGCAACTGGCCCAAAGTCAAACAATTCTTGAGCGACCTGCCCACAGACGAAGGCAAATCGCTTTATCAACGCCTGTTACAAACGCTCCAAGGCGTGCCGGCTAGATCACCAAATCCGCCACAGGATATGCAAGCCCAACTCGCCCAGGCCCAGGCGGCGAGATCGCAGCAGCGAGGCAAGAACCCGGAGAAGAACACTTTCGAGTTCGATGACGTGATTGCTCTGGCTGACGTTGCTCCAATTGAACTCGACGACAGCATGTTGCGCAGTCTCGCCGCAATGCTTCGCGCGACCCTCAGCAATGGCAACGTAATCGAGCAACTAATCGTACGTCTCGAGGAAGAAACCTCCAAACCCGAAGATGAGGCAGTTCTGAGCGAGCGGCAAATCGCCAAAATGTTGCTCGCGGCCGGACGCGCGATCGAGGCTGGCGACTTCCTGCCTGATGTCGAGCAAGCGACCAAGGACGAAGATTTCGAGGCGCTCAACCTGCTCTCTCAACATTTGATTGCTTTGCACACGAGTGAGAAGAAAGTCGAGCATCTCGAGCGGGCGTGGGACGTGACCCAGGCCGTTTTGGCTTCTAGCATTACCAAGGAAGAACAACAAGAAGCACTCAAGCGGGCCGTCGATTTGGCGCCCAAGATCCGTGAGGAACTCGGGCAGTCGTGGCTCGAGGAAAGCTTCACGACTCGGCCACAGCGAGGTATGGAGATACTTGCCACGATCGGCACCACCGCGGCACAAGGACTACAAAATCGCAGCTCGGATTCGGCGTATCGCTTGAGGTCACTGCAACTGCAAAAAACAGCCGTCGAGGCCCTTTTGGAGTCGTCTCCTGACCTAGCGAGGCAGTGGCGTGAAACGATAAACCTGATGGCCGGGAATTGGCTGAGGGAAGCCGCCGTTTCCTATCAGTACGATCAATCGACGAGACGCGGCCCCTCGTTGCGGCGCGATCCATTCGGCAATTACTTCTATTACAATGAAAACTCCTCATCCAGGTCAATGTCGCGAACATCGAACCGTATTCGCGCGATCACAACGGGCGATCTCTTAGAAACCAAGCCGAACGACGAATGGCTTGCCTTGGTCACCAGCAGCTTGAAGCCAAAGTTCGACATGATCTTTGCGCAGCTCTATCTGAAGGTGAACGAAGAGGACCAGGCGTTCCCTTACATCGAGCAACTCGCGACAGCTTATCCCGATTTGGCAAAAAACCTGGTTGATGAATTCTTGCGTGTATGGACCCGAAATCACGATCCGAATGCCAGCCGAAATCGCACCAATTATTACATGTTCAGTTACGGCTACTCGCGGAGGGCCGAGGGCATTCCACTGACCCGTTCGAAGCAAGAGCGGAACCTGCGGGAGTTGTCCGAATTGGTAACGCGCCTGCGCGCGTTGAAGCTGGACGAGTTGAACGAGGAGCTGCTGGCTCGAGCGTTCACTACCTGTCACAGCTCGGCCGAAGTCTATCGGCTGGACGCAATCGAACGAGTTTTCGGATCACTCGACGACGTTGAACCGAAGACGCTTGCCGAACTCTCGCAACAGATGCGATCAAATCTAATTGGCGTTTGGCGCCAGCCAGCCACACAAAAGGACAAGCAGACTCAGCGCAAGCAAAAGGACATTCAAGCGGAGGTGCTGCGCGGCTATGACGTTGCCCGCGCCGTAGTCGACCGCGGTTTGGAGAAGTACCCCGAGCATTGGGCGATGCAACTCGCTAAGGCTTCGCTCGAACACGACGAGAATAACTATCGCCACGAGATCGCGCCTGATTCCAAGTTCTCGCGGAACCGCGACGAGGCATTCGCGGGATTCGAGAAGGCGGCCGAATTGTACGCGACGGAGGCCGCTGGGTTGGAGGAAGAGGAGCAGACGACCAAAGTCTACGAACAGTGGTATTACGCCAGCCTGGGGGCCTGCGACCTGGGCCACGTCACTGGCGAAAAACTGCCGGATCTGCGCCAGCCGAAACGGATTCGCGAGGCCATGCTGGCGCTGTCCGGCGAGGCGGCCGAGCGACATGTGGCGATGTTCGCCAATACGTTGTTTACGCGGATGAGCGCGGTCAAGCCTGCGGTCAAATTCCGCTATGTTCGCACGGGTCTGGAGATCGTGGGCGATCACAAACAGGCCCGCGAAGCCCGCAAGGTCTACGAATACTACAATGACCTAGTAACCGAGATCAAACTCGAATCGGTGATCGACGGCAATGATGTCGTCGGCCACACCGAACCGTTCGGTGTCTTTGTCAACCTGCGACACACGCGCGACATCGAGCGTGAATCCGGCGGCTTCGGTAAGTATCTGCAAAACCAAAACTCCGGCAGGTACTACAACTACGGTCGCCCGCTGGAAAACTATCGCGATAAATTCGAGGAAGTCGTCCAGCAAGCTGTTGAAGAACATTTCGAACTGCTGTCGGTCACATTCCAATCCGAAGACGTCAATTCCAAGGCGACTGAAGAATATGGTTGGCGCGTAACGCCCTATGCCTATCTCTTGCTAAAGTCGCGCGGTCCCGAAGTCGACAAGCTCCCGCCAGTGCGTCTCGATTTGGATTTCCTGGATACTTCCGGCTATGCGGTGATTCCGGTCGAGACTCCGGCCGTACCCATCGATTCATCACCCCAAACAGGAGACGAACGGCCGCTACGGAACCTGAAGATCACACAGACGCTCGACGAACGCCAAGCGGACGAGGGCAAATTGATCTTGGAAATCAAAGCAACGGCGCAAGGATTGATACCGAAGCTGGACGAGATTATCGATCTTGCCCCAAAAGGGTTCGACATTGTCGAGCCAGAAGATCAAGGCATCTCGGTTTCGCGTTTCGATCCAGACAGCGATGACACCGTGGTCGTCACGGAGCGAAGTTGGATGGTGACGATGCACGCACAACAGGGCTTGCCCGAGCGGCCAACGGCGTTTCAGTTTGGGGAGCCCAAGCTGGATGTTGAAGAGATCGTTTACCAGCGATACGACGATGCGGATTTACTGGCGGTTGATCGCGAGATTTCGCTGCTCGAAGAATACGGTGAAACGAGCTACGCTTGGATGTGGCCGGTCTTCGGATTGTTGGCGGCCGGCATTGCGCTGGTCGTGGTCGTTGTGCTGGCGTCGCGACGCGCTCCGCAAATTGAGGTGCCACGTTTGGAGTTGCCGGACTCGATCACGCCATTTACCGTCTTGGGTCTATTACGAAAAATCGAGCGAAACCACGGCTTCGATGGCAACGGCA
>CBDUAB010000548.1:0-4040 GCA_965365045.1 uncultured Planctomycetales bacterium | reverse complement strand
GTGATTACCTTATTGAAAAACAACGTTATAAACGTAGCCGTCAAAATACGGATAGCGCCGTAGAGCAAGCCGGAAAACTTTTCTCTGGTTGGATGCGTATGGTAACCGGAGCCATAGGCCAAATTGATTCCAATGCTGTAAAACAAAGTACGGTTGTTGCCACCATAGGAATACGCGGCACCGTTTTTCAATTACTGCATATACCCGCAGGCGGCTTAAGCGATACATGTCCGCTCCGGACAAGTCATGATCCACGCTCCGCTGTTTCATCAACTCATCAACACTGGCAACCGGTAGATGGGTCGTTACCGAGAGCGGGGCGCGGGGCGATCTGAGGTCACCGCCCCCGGTCGCTGCTGCCGCCGCGACGAACTTATTCTCATTCCAAACGTTGAAGTCCGATCCGTCGTTCACGCCGTCGCACGTAAAGTCACCGAATTCCCAGCTCTGAAATGTGTTGAATCGGTTCAACTGCCAGATGCCGAAATCAGTTCCATCAACAGCTCCGTCGAGATTGGCGTCACCATAATTCGTTCCTAACACGTTGTGAATCAGATAGTCCAAATCCGCCTGATTGGCAGCTCCGAGACTATCGTCCAAATCAAAAACGGAATCCATACTGCCAGTACTGACGGCCAAGCACATTGTATTGATGTCGCTGTGGTCGACGACATCGTCCAGATTAAAGTCACCGCTCACAAGTGGCTCCGGCGCCGGGACATACAGAATCGTCAGTTCGGGTCGATTCGCCGATGCACCCACTTCGCGCGAGTCAAAGTCCGATCCGTCGGTCGATCCACCTGGGTTGGACAGAATAATGCCGTTGTTGGAGGACGAGTCGTCAATCCAGTTTTGTACCATCGCGTCACCCGACTCGTTGAGGGTAGTGGTGTTACTGCCAGTACCACCGCTGAAGGTACCCACAACGGGGCCTCGATCGGTGTTTCCTCTCGCGCCGGGCGTTTGCCATGGTTGTCCTGAAGCAGCGGTATTCCAAGTAACTTGCCCTTCCTCCCACGACTTGAAAACTTGATTCACATTGTATTGATGCCCACCGTTAAAGACGTTGACTGTGAACGAAGCCCCCACGACTTGGCTGCCGGCGGGTATGCTGAGATCCTCCCAGCGTAGTAATACCGAAAGTTCCGTGCCGCCGTCCTCGCCGTCAACTTCCAACGCTTGATCGGTCAGGCCATTATTCGCGGTGGGATTCCCTTCGCGTATCTCCGCGTCGCGACTACTCGAATAGCCGCCGATCCCATTTTGAAAACTCACGCTTTGAGCGCCAATGTTCACGGGAACGGTCCTGCCGCTTTCTGCTCCATCACCGTTTATTGCCGAGACGTCGTAGACAAACGGAGATTCAGAATCAAACACGACCGTCTCAGTAAACCACGGCAATGGAGAAGAACCTGCTAGCTGGCCGTCGCGGTAGATATTGTAATGATCGATACCCGTTTCATTATCAATTGAACCGGTCCATGCCAGAGCAATCTCGCCACTGCCGATAAGACGGCCAACCAAATCCATTGGGTCTGACGGTGGTGTCGTATCCAGGAAATCGTTGTCGCGACCTGGCGTGCCTGCGAAGTTGCCGGCACCCCAATTGGCCGGGTCGTTTCCAAACGACCCCGATACGGTTTTGCTCAACGATGGGCCTTCGCCATCCGGTGCATCTACCCAAGGAGTCGAATCGCCGTAATCAACCATATCCACAACCATTGGGTCCTCGATCAAAGAGCTCGGCCTTGCAATGGCAAGTTCCTCGCCTCCATTGTCCAAAACACCATTCAAAGCGCTTGTGTACACAAATATGCCCACACCGAAAGGCACGTTGTTGGCCGTGCGAAAATCATTCGCTTCTTGTAAGGCATCACCACCTTCGTGGCCCTCAATGAACACGGCAAATCCATCGGCAGCGATCGTAGCGTCAGTCGGGATTTGGTATTGAATTCCGTTGATGAATTCCCAGGCGTTGCCTTGTCCATCGTTCAGAACAACCTCGCTACCCGAGATGTTCTTCAACTCGATGAAGTCAACTCCGCCCACTTGCGGGTTGTACATGATTTCGTTGATCACGATGGGTCCGATCACGGGTCCCAAGTTGGCGTCACCGCGCGTTCCGCCCGTCAAGATTGCGTAAACCGCGCCGTCGCTGGTGCCGGTCAAACCATGGGTCACATCCGGCTCGGCGGCGCCAAACGTACGCGCTTCTTGATATCCCGTGATTACGTTCGCGGCGTCCGCGGAACGTAAGTGAAGTTGATCACCAAGCTCGGAGAGCGCGAACGGTGTCATCGTGCCAGGATTTGCCGCGTTGCCAAAATGTTCATCTTCGCTGAGCACCAGATAACCACCGCGTGAGATTATCGTAGAGGCTGGGAATTGAAACTTTTGCTGGTCCAGCTCGTCGTCACTGAGATACCAGTTGCCAATGTCAATCGGTTCACTCGTCGTATTGTGCAATTCGACCCAATTTCCCAATTCCGTTGTGGCGTTGTTAGACACTTCGTTAATCACAATAGATCCGGGTGCTACGCCGTTGTCACCGTTCCCGGGCGAGCCGGATGTTCGTTCACTGGGCCGCCAACCGGACTTGCTATCCCACAGTTCCAGATCTTGGTTGGCGTCCACAGTTGTCAACGTAAAGCCGCCGCCGTCCGTAATGTCATACCATCCGTCGCGATAAGCGAAGCGATGGATGGTCGCGTTATCGGCATCGCGCAAAGTCAGCGATTCGCCCTCGTTGGCCAGCGATCCCGTAAAGGAACCGGCAACGTCGAGTCCTGCGCCATACACTGCTTCAAACGCTATGAGGTCCTTTACGACAACAACTCGATCACCGGGCGCCAACGTGGTCACTGCTGCCCCAGTGAAGTCAAAAGTGATCCCGTCGGTGAATTGCACGCCCGTCAGATCGAGGGGCGCGTTTGCTGGCGGAGCAATGTTGACTAACTCGATAAATTCTGTATCGTCACTGCCCAGCGGATTGTAATTGATCTCTGCGATCCGCAAGAAATCACGCAACGGCCTTTCCGTTGACGTGCTAGTTACCGAGATCGTATCGACGCCGATTGAATTGCCTTCGAAATCGAAGGCTTCGAAAACCAACACATTTTCGCCGAAGTCGAGTGGCACTTTCACTTCCCAACTGTTTTGGTCGGTCCACGTAACGTCCAGCGGTTGATCGGTATCCGCAAGTCGGATCTCGCGAACGTCGATCCAGCCGTCGCCTCGCAAGGTGCCCAATGTGTCATCGACCGAAATTGGATTGCCGTTGTTGGTTGTAATGTTGAACGGCACTCGTGGGATCGCGGACTCAGCTTGTGACCGAGCTTGAGTCACACGATTGGCGATCTTGGAGGTTTCGCCGGCAGTTCCCGCACCAAGCGCGTTGTAGTGCGTGGCCCACGATGCCGCGTATTCGGCATTGAATCCACGATTCATAAGGTCCCACATGTGACCCCAGAACAACCGCAAGTTCGCCGGTCGATTCCGAATCTCGTCCAAGCGTGAATCACCTCCGTTGTAAATCAGCGACTCGGTCAGATTGGCTAAGTCGGCGTCCCAATAGAGAGGAATAACTTTGCCATCGGAGGGCCGGATGAAGATGCGCAAGTTCTTAGGGCGGCGAAATCCCCACGTGTCCCAGTTCCCCAAGAACGCCTGTGTGGCATAGTGCCGCATCCACAGGTCGACGTCCATTACGTCTTCGATGGCGTTATCCAGTGCCGTTCCATTTAGATTGATTGCCCGCGCGAACTCAACCAACGGCTCATAGTTATCTTTGGACCGATTGTTTTTGATCAACAATTGGCCGCGATAAGATTCAGGATCGCTGCCCCGGTAGCGAATGTCCTGTGCGCTAACTTCGGTTCCGGACTTGAGGCCTTCAGGATGAGGGCTGGCGCCGGTCGGGTAGGTAATGTCGTCCAATTCGAACTTAGTTCCGTCGCCACCGTTTTCAAATTGTTCGTTCAGATAGATATCTTCGTAACGGGCGAGGTTCAGTAGAATCGTTTGGGTTCCGTGTTGTGGGG
>CBDUAB010000547.1:0-4043 GCA_965365045.1 uncultured Planctomycetales bacterium | reverse complement strand
TGGTTATACCGGACCGCGAGCTTTCATACCCATCTACTGTGAGTAATGTGGGCAAGGCATCGGGGCGAGTTCTGGTTCGCGACAAGCCGAAAGTGCTAACACGTCCGCCCGAATTACGCAAGCGAGAACCACGATACGGTTGGATGTGCCGAGCGTATCCACGATCTCGCACGACCGCGATTGACGAAAAAGACGTGTAAAAGTGGGTGGATGATCCATGGCTGAACAAAGATTGGATAATCATTGGCGTCAATTGCGCTGGATGTTTACACTGGAAAGTGGGCGAAGGCGGCGGCCTCGGCCGCCCAAAGTTGCGAGACAAGGACATTCGATGACGCGCAGGTTCGTAGTAATTCTTTCTGTTGTCATATCGTTAACGTTGACAACATCGTCTCAAGCCCAGACCATCGCGTTTTCTTTCGACGACCCGCTGAACCTCTGCCTCGGTGAAAACGACACGAATTGCGGCGCTCAATCGGCTCGGGGTACCGACGGATTCAAGTTTCGCCCCACCGCCGACGTCCGGATTACCGATTTGGGCTACTACGACCGCGACCAGGACGGTATCACGCTTGTTCATCCGGTCGGCATTTTCGATTTTGACACCAATGAGGAATTGACAAGAGTCGACGTCGACGAAACGAGTTTTCTGGACGGGCCGTTTCGCTACAGCCCAATTGCTCCATTAACATTAACGGCTGGGCGTTCTTATATCGTCGCGGGGTTCCATCCGGGCGGTGCTCCGGAAGATTTCGCGGCCAATACCCCCGATAATCTGATGACCGCCACCGAGATCGATCTGCAAGAGTACTTCTTTGACGAAACGTCCGACCTGAGATTTCCCACGACAAGTTTCGAACCGTTCCGATTTTTTGGTCCAAACTTTCGCTACGTGCTGGACGTCGATACCGTACGGATCGATTTCGACGCCGATGGTCAGCTCAACTGCAATGACATTGACTCCCTAGTCGACGCGGTCGCCAACAACACGCCCGACCCAAAGTTCGACCTCAACAACGACTTCCAACTGGATCTGTTCGATGTCGAAAGCTGGCTCACCAGGGCAGGCCTTGCCAACAATGGAGTCGCCTACGAATTCGGTGACGGCAATCTTGATGGTTCAGTGAATGGTGCGGACTTGGATATCTGGACCACCAACCACTTCGGCGAAGGGGCCTGGTGTGCGGGCGACTTTACCGCGGATGGCAACGTCGATGGATCCGACTTCAACGTTTGGAACACCAACGCCAGCGTGGCGGCACCCAGCAGCGTACCCGAGCCGGCTGCGTGGTCGCTGTTGATCCTGGGATGCTTTGCCTTGTGCGTCCGGCAACGCCGCGGTACTGTTTAGCTCGGATTCCGTTTCCATGGAAATTGCGGGATGCGGGTTGCGAGATACACAGCGACATCCGGTTCTTCACACGGAGAAGAGTCTCATCGCGTAACCGGCCACACGCATCGCGTATCTCGCAACCCGCATCACGTCGTGTGTCCGACCTTCGGTCAGATTCTACTTCGCTTTCACCTTAGGTTTCCTTTTTCGTTTTCTACGTCGCTTTTTATTTTTACTGCGCAAGTTTGCGACGCGGTCGGCGACTTTATTCTGGTTGCGCGGCAGCCAGCGAATACGGTTGCCATACTTGGCTCGGGCACGGTCGACCGACGACCGATTATCGTTGAAGATGAGCAGCTCCGGCGCGGCCCAAGTCACCGCGTACTCAATGGCAGCGTCCTCCGCCTCGTTCGATTGTGTCGCGACGGACGGGCGCGATTCCGCACGGACGTACTCTCCATCCGATTCGATGGTGACTTGCACAACACCGATTTGGGCTTGGCCGCTCTTGATTCCTGCATCCACGAAAACCGCACTCGATACACCGCACAATGGCAGGGCAGCCTTGGCCGAGTCAATTAACTCGGATAATTCCAACGCTCTTTGCATATTCACCAGATCGGTAGCATCGTGGTCGTGCCCCCTGATCGCTTGCAGCAACTGCCGTGGCGAACACGCTATATGTGCGCCGCCCGCTTGGTCCGCCAGTTTGAACTTGACCACGTTGAGCGAATCGATCCAGATGTTGTGCAGCGCCGACTGCTGGCGCACATGGATGTGATGGGGTGATCGAACAGAAACGTTTTCCTTTCCGAACGTGTCGCCCAACAGTCGAACGAGGTGCGAGCCTCCATTACACCAAGCCATGGATTTCCGTCCGTTGCTTCCGTTCATTGTGGAAAACTTGATTTATAGAGTCCTATCAACACACTTAGAATAGAGTCTGCGGGACATTGCTGCATAGAGGCAGACGACGGCGCCCAGCATCCAGAGGATGGTACCGGCGGGCTCGGGAACTACGGCTACCTTGTATACCTCGCGGCCATTCGGACCGAATGCGCTGAAGTAAAGGTCACCTTGGTAATCCGTGAAACTCAACGGTCGAGAGTCTCCCTCCGGATTGATATCATACTCAACGATTGAGGTGCCATCGGTTTGAAAAAGCTCGCAACCATTTGGCCCACACGCTTGAAAGAACAGCGCGCCGGAAAACTCCGTAAAGGCGGCCGGATTGGAGCCGTCGACGCCGGGTAATATATCAAACTCCGTGATGTTCGTGCCATCGGTCTTGAAAAGTTCACAGCCATTTACGCCGCAAGCGTTGAAGAATAACTCGTCGTTGAAGATGATAAAACGATCGGGCTCGGAATCACCGTCGGGATTGATGTCAAAAAGCGTTACAGGACCGTCGCTGATTTTGTACAGCTCACAGCCGTCTGGCCCGCAGCCATTAAAATACAACTCATCGCGAAACACAGTTAAGAATAACGGTGTCGAACTGCCATTAGCCACGATGTCAAACTCTTCGATATTCTCGCCGTCGGTGGCGTACAACTCGATACCCCGTGGACCTTCGGCCTGAAAAAACAGCCGGTCACGAAACCGGGTGAACCCTTGCGGATTGGAATCTCCAAACGGGTTGATGTCAAAACTGGTAAGCGTAACCCCGTCGGTCTTGTACAACTCACAACCGCTTGGGCCACAAGCGCTCATAAACAGCTCGTTATTGAATACAGCAAACTCCGCCGGCGCCGAGTCCCCGGTACCAGGGTTGATATCAAAACTTGTGAATTCGTCACCTTGAAACACGTGTAATTCTTCGCCGTTCAATCCGTCGGCGACAAAAAACAACCGATCGTTTGCCAAAGTCAAGCTGCCTGGAGTCGAACCCAGATTGGGATTCACATCGAATTGGCGCAGCCAGTTTCCATCGGTTCGAAACAATTCGCAGCCGAGTCGCGCGCACGCGGTGAAATAAAGCTGTCCGTCATACTCGGTGAACAAGTCAGGCAACGAATCCCCATCCGGATTGATGTCGAACTCGGTGATCTCCGTTCCGTCGGTCTTGAATAGCTCACGGCCGTGCAACCCCGTAGCGCGGAAGAAAAGCTCATCATTGTACACCGTTAAACCCGACGCATCCGAGTCGCCAAATGGGCTAATGTCGAACTCGGTGAGAACGCTGCCGTCCGTCTTGAATAGCTCGCAACCGTTGACACCGCAAGCACGAAAATAAAGTTCATCTTTGAATAACGTGAATTCCAACGGCGTTGAACTGTCGGTCGGTTGGATATCATGGACTTCCGTCACAATGAAATCAACGGCTCGCAGATTCGCGCAGCTCATGCAAAAGACAATTGCGATAACGATAATCGTGTTCAAAGCGCGCATAGCGTGGCTCATGACAGCGGGAAAGAGAAGATCAGATGCCGACTGCATCTAGTCAGGATTAAGTGATTTACAAAAACGGCGGGACACAAGAGAATCAAGTGCGCCAAACTGAAATCTGCTTCATGAGAACTAGCAAATGCTCCGGCTTCGTTTCCGCCCCAAGAAAGTCGTGCCCACGACTGAGAATCGCGCAACAACGAATTGAACCGATTTTGGGCTAAATCTCAAAACCCCTTCAACGTTCATTGTAGACGGCCTAGCACAAAAATGGAAATAAATGGTTATTACCGTGTATTATTGAACTCAGCCGTCTGCACGC
>CBDUAB010000546.1:0-4055 GCA_965365045.1 uncultured Planctomycetales bacterium | reverse complement strand
TCGGCTCGATTTCGACAGCCGTGATGTCCGCACCGTCGTATTGCACCTTGTGCTGCAGCACACCGAGGAAGCCAATCGTGTTGCAGATCAAGAAGTTGCCGTTGTTCTCATCGGGAAAATGACTACTGGAAAGGATGCCCGTCGCGGAAACCGGACGGACGCGTTTTTGGAACCACTGCTTGTTCCCGAGTCCTTGGCCAATGTTGACATAACTGCCGGTGCCGCCGGTCCCGTCGTTGGCGAACTGATATCCCCATTGGTCGATTACATCGCCATGTGGATTGGGACCGATGGGGAAGTGGAATTCAACCTCGAAGGTACGTGGATTAAAGCGATGCACGCCAGACTTGCCAGAGCGGTACGTTCGCGTCGGCGTTTCCATGTTCGCTACGTTGAATATGCCGCGGGACCAGTACAGCCAGCCGTCGGGTCCAAGGACCATGGCGTTGGCCGAGTGATGTGTGTCGGCACTCGAGACACCCTGCAACATGCGGATCTTGACATCCGCCTTGTCATCGCCGTCTGTGTCCTGGAGGAACCAGATCTCCGGCGGAGCGGCAACCAGCATGCCGCCGCCCCAGAATTCAAAGCTGGTAATGCTGTTGAGCTCGTCCGCGAAAACTATACATTTGTCGGCAACACCGTCGCCGTTCTCATCGGGAAGGCAGACAATGCGGTCGGTGCGCGGCTCGGTGGGATTCCAGTGCGGGTAAGACGGCCAAACCGAGGCAAACAGGCGACCATCCGTATCGACCGCCATCTGTACCGGATTGATCATTTCCGGGAACATTTCTTCCGACGCAAAGAGATTGACTCGCATGCCCGCGGCAAGCTGCATCTTCTCCATGGCCTCTTCGCCGCCGAGATACGGGTGTCGTTCCCCAGGCAACTGGCCTGGCTTATTAGTCTTGACCACCAATTCCTTGGGAATGTTATCGTCGACGACCTTCAGGTCGCTTCCACGAGCGACAGCCCAAACTCGCTTGTCGCGGTTGGCAGTCATGATGTCAAAGATCTCCATCTCTCGCAGCATCACGTCGTAGTTCGATTGACCGTGCCAATTCAGTTCGGACCTGCCACCGTAAACGTTGTAGCCGTCGACCACGCGATAGCGGCTAAACCAGTAGTAGTTTTTCTCAAGGACTGCCTCGCGAAGCCGCTGCAGCTCGATATCGGTCTTTGAGATTCTTGCCGTTGGGCCGAACAGAGAGTTCATGATGACGCTTGCCAATGCCCGGTTGCCGTGGTCGAGCAAATGAATGCCGTTCATTGTCAGCGGCTGATTCGTCTCTCGGTACAGCGCGCGTGTTGGTGTGAAAAGATCCACAAACGTTACGCCTGCGGACTCGCATGCCTCCTGCATGGCGCGAGTGTAAAGCTCGAGGTTTTGGTTGTTCTTTGTCCCGTCAGGCAAGTGCGGGCTGTTGAGGTTTTCATGTGCAATCGGCGAAAACACGACGAGCCGAGGCGGTGACTTGCCGTTGTACTTCTGTTGCTTCATGCCAGCGATCATTTCCGCTAGATTTGTCTCAAAATCGGACAGTCCGTCGGCACCCCGAAGTGCTTCGTTGTAGCCAAAGAAACAAAAGACCACATCAGCCTTGTTTTTTGTCAACCACTCATCGGGGCTGCCGAAGCTCTGCGAACGTGGCCGCGACTTAACTTCGTCGCCAGCGAAGCCGAGATTACGGAACGTCAAATCGTGCTGTGGATGGACGGCGTGAATGAACGATTCCAGCCAAGCATGATGTTGCATGCGATCCGCCAGCGTATTCCCGATGTAACAAATGTGGTCGTCGGGTTGCAGCTGCAAACTTGGCTCCGCTGCCTGTCCCGGTTTCTGAGCGACAAACGAGACGGCGATCAACAGCATGACAAGGGTGCGGGATTGAGCATGTCGGTTCATCGGAATTCTTTTCATCGTGATTTGTGGATGGTGGGGCGATTTGTGGATGGTGGGACGATGTGTGGATGGTGGGACGATTTGTGGATGGTGGGGCCCGCGAGCCGAGTGGAATCCGGAAGCATCGTTGCCACGTAATTCCGCCGTTCACGTCCCGCTCGGCTCGCGGGACCCACCTATTGGCGACAATACATATGAGTATGCACTATACCCGGAACGGCCAAACTAAGCACGTGGGTTGGGTATGGGGGCTACTGCAGGGGTGCGGGAATGCACTTCGCTGGGATGCACGGCGAAATAGCCTCATCTGTTTATCATCGATCAAAAATGGTTTAGAATGATCGCCGGCAGTTCGCGCTGCCTCACCGCTTACTTCAAAATGTGTCAAGGGGAAAAACATGTCACGTACCAATCGACGTCGATTTATTCAGACGACATCCGCTGCTGGCGCCTCGTTTATGATCATGGGCACGCGCGCTTCGGGGAACGCCATTGGCGCTAACGATCGACTTCGGATCGCCGTGGCAGGCCTGAACGGACGTGGCCAGAGTCACGTTCACGGATGGAGTGAGCAAGACAACGTCGAAATAGCGTATGTGATCGACCCCGATCAAAACGTGCTGAATCGGATGCTAAAGCGTCTCGAAGATCAATCCGAAGGAAAATCCAATTGCATAGGAACTGCCGATGTTCGTGAGGTGTTGGCAGACAAGAGCGTGGACGCGATTTCGGTTGCTGCGCCAAATCACTGGCATTCGTTGATGACGATTTGGGCGGCGCAGGCAGGCAAACATGTTTATGTTGAAAAACCGATGAGCCACGACGTTGTCGAAGGTCGTGTGGCGGTGGCAGCCCAAAAGGAATACGGCGTCGTTGTCCAGCACGGCACCCAACAGCGGAGTGACGCGCACGTCGCGGGCCTGCACGAAGCGATCCAAGCTGGCAAGTTTGGCAAGTTGAAGATCTCCTACGGCTACTGCTGCAAGCCACGTAACAGTATCGGCCACAAACCGATTTCGGATCCCCCGGAAAACTTGGACTGGAATCTCTGGCGTGGTCCGGCGGTGATCGACCAGTTTCATGGAAATTTGGTTCACTACAACTGGCATTGGTTTTGGAAGACCGGCAATGGCGATTTGAACAATCAAGGTACGCACCAGTTGGACAGGGCTCGGTGGGCCTTGGATACCGATTTGACGCATCCGGTGCGCGCCATGGCGTTGGGCGGCCGGTTCCAGTGGAACGATCAAGGCGAAACACCGAATACCATGTTCGGTATTGCCGAGTACCCGAACGGCCAGCAAGTGTTCTTTGATGTGCGCAACGTGAATTACGAAGGCTATCCGCGTCAAGTCAAAAACGATTACTACTTCGAAGACGGCGGCAAAATCATTGACGGCAAGTACTATGCGAAAGGCAGTGATCAAGGTGAGGAGGTTTTGGTGCCCGATGGCAAGGTGACTCCTGGCGGAAACTGGGCTAGTTTCATTGCTGCTTGCCGTGCTGGCAAACCGGAAATGGCCAACGGTAACGTTCATGACGCACATTACGGCTGCGTCCTTGGCCACCTTATTAACAACTCGTATCGTTTAGGAACTCAGGTCCCATTCAATGCCAAGGCGGGTCGTTTTGGTGACAACAAAGACGCCTACGAGCACTTCATGAAACTTCACGAGATCATGCGCGACGGTGTCGGCGTCGGCGTTCCGGAGGACGGCGCGGAATACACGGTCGGACCTTGGCTGACGTTTGATCCCGAAACGGAGCGACACACGGGCGACTATGCTGACGAAGCGAATGCCTTGCTCAAGGATCCGAACCGGACTGGATTCGAGATACCGACGCTGGCAAAAGTTTGATTTCCGCTGGACGCCGAAGCTCCACGTATGCAACCGAATCATTTACGATGCCTGAGGAGTTACCAGCAAATCGGTGTTGATCCGAGTTATCGCGTTGGCCGTATCGGACTCGACACGGATGACTCGATAGCCAGCTTTTTCAACATCACGGATTGCTTGCCGAATCGTGTCTTCGAGTGAGTCCGACTCGCGATGGTTGATGTCGATATACGGCACACCATTGACCATTCCTACCAAAGCATCGTCGAATCCCGCCTCGTAGAGCGTATCGGTCACCTCAGGCGGGATTCGAC
>CBDUAB010000545.1:0-4057 GCA_965365045.1 uncultured Planctomycetales bacterium | reverse complement strand
CTGATTCACCCGCGGCACAAGGCTGCGGGGGTCTAAGTCAAACAGTCGAATTAGGAACAGAGGATCCTTTGCGATGGCGATTTCCATTGTGAACGATAATGGGCACCGGCGCGGCTATCAAGTGCGCGTACAACGGCGCGGTAAGATGCATACCAAATATTTTACCAATCGAAAAAGGGCCGAAGCGTACGAACGGCAACTCAAACAAATCCTCGGTCCCATTGCAAGTCAGAAAGGCAAGCCAAAACCGACGAAGGCGCCGAACACTGGCATCAAACGAATCGTCCGCCGTGTCTTTCAGCGAAACGGGCGTAATCCAGTCGACGTCTACACGGTTTACTGGCGTACACCGGACGGTGAGCCAAGGCAGTCGAACGTATCGATTGACTACTGGGGCGAAGAAAAAGCGTTTCGGTTAGCCAAGAAGAAAAAGCGCGAGATGGATCGGATTCAGCTTGGTCACGACGAATCAGTAAGCAAGAACTCGGCGAAAAACAAAGCGACCAAAAAGAATCGCATCAAGCCGACGCCGGTGAGAAAGAAGACGGCGAAAAGGCGTCTCGCTTAAAAGGCGCCGAAAAAACGCGAACACACAACCACATGAGGAGATTTCGGTTCTTGGTCGTTGACAACGCTATAATGCATCCTCACACGCGAATCGCTATGCTAAATACAAAGGAGAATCTGCATGCGTCAGTTACTTTTGCTTTCCGTCCTGGTTTCTTTATTGCTTTGTCAATCCGTGTCGGCTGATTCGATGACAGTATTTCTCGGCACATACACGGGCGGTTCCAGTCAAGGCATCTACAAATGTCGACTTGACATGTCGTCGGGCAAGTTGAGCGACCTGGAATTGGCTGCTGAAACGGTAAACCCGTCATTCCTGGCACTGCATCCCAATGGCCAGTACCTTTACGCGGTCGGGGAAATCGACGACTTTGGCGGCCAGAAAGCCGGCGGCGTTTCAGCCTACCGAATCGACGGTGACACGCATCGACTCACTTTGCTAAATCAAACACCGTCCGGCGGGCGCGGGCCATGTCATTTGGTTGTCGATCATGAGGGCGGCCATGTGTTGGTCGCCAATTATGGCGGCGGAAGTTGTGCGGTGATCGCCATTTCCGCTGATGGAAAGCTCGGCGAACAGACGAGCTTTCATCAACATGTCGGTTCTAGTGTGAGCCCGAATCGTCAACAAGGTCCACATGCACATTCGATCAACGTCTCGGCCGATAACAAGTTTGCCTTTGTTGCGGATTTGGGATTGGACAAGGTCTTGGTCTATCGTTTTGCTGCGAACACTGGCTCATTGACTCCGCATGACCCTCCTTCCGTCTCAGTTCCGTCGGGTGGTGGGCCGCGACATTTTGCTTTTCATCCGAGTGGCAAGTTTGCCTTTTCCAACAATGAGATTCTCTCGTCGGTCAACGTATTTAGATACGATGCCAACAAAGGCGTGCTTACTCTGTTGCAGACTATCAGCACTTTGCCGGCGGAACATAAAGGCAACAGCACGGCCGAAACACAAGTGCACCCCAATGGCAAGTTCGTCTACGTGTCGAATCGCGGCCACAACAGCATTGCCGCATTTCGTTTTGATGCCGAAACCGGCAATTTGAGCAAGATCGAAAACGAATCGACGCAAGGCAAGACGCCGCGCAACTTTGGCATCGACCCAACCGGGACATTCCTATTGGCCGCAAATCAGAGCACAAACGATGTGTTTGTGTTTCGTATCGACAAAGCTACGGGTGCGCTAGAGCCAACAGGCCATAAGCTCGACGTGCCGTCCGCCGTGTGCGTGAAATTCCTGCCGAACTAGCTTGGATTTGTCACAGCTTGTAGGCCGGAACGAGCGGCGCAAGATCTGCAGCGTTGGTTAATGCTTTCCACGCCGCGCTGTTCCGGCACGAATGGCGAGATCAGTGTCTAATGGCTATAGGATTGCTCACGGAGACAAGTAGGTGGAGTCGAAGCGACGGCATAGTGGCTGAGCGTGCGAATAAAGGGCAACGGCCGTCGAGGATTGGACCAGAGTTCCGCTTCAATAGTGTCGGCGGCGTTTCTGTCCCAAATGCGGCCAACCGTATTATCTCAGCCGAGCGAAGACACGGCAAGCAGTTGGGTTAGGTCGGTGTACCTCGTAGGCCCACCTGTGCGGAACACGCATCAACACCATCACAGTCGTCGCGCAGTCAGTCAGATGACGGCAATGGCATCCTCTACTAGTGAAAAATCGACACCCAGGCGCTGCGCCGATGACGTAACCTCCTGGTTTATCCTCGACGTCCCGTCATCAAACCGCCGTGTAGATGTCGTTTTCCACCTGCGACGTATTGCTGCAAACACAAGCGACGCACTATCGTCGACGCAACGTGTCGATGGATCATCGACCAGCGCTTCTGTTTGGACCACGGCAACATCATGGATAGTTGGATTCTCGGTGATATTCCGTCGCTGATGAAGTGGCGCCCGCGGAACCCTGCGGGCCACTTGAGTTGGGATAATCGTGTTTAGCCAATGACTGCCAACTTCGTTGAGGTCTGGAGACGAAACGAGTCCGTCGACATCGAAATCTCCGTCGCACCACCCGCCATCGACTTGATTTCGCCAGTTTTTAGCTACTTCGTTGAGATCCATCTGATCAACGACGCCATCGAGATTGACGTCACCTTTGGCAAATGCTTGATCGATTCCTAGCTTCTCATTTGCTGCTTCTAACAGCCAAGCGTTCACGTCGTGTGTATCTAGAATTGCGTCGCCGTTCAAATCGAAGGATTCCGCGTAAGGACCGTTATTCGATCGTTGAATTAGCAACGTGACGTCGGCACAATCGTGTCGACCGTTCTGGTTAAAATCACCGCGAGAGGGACGAACTCTACCGTTACGTGTCCAAGTAATCGTGTTGAAATACAGACCTACGATGTCGAGATTACCGTCCATGTCGACGTCGTTTGGCAGAACCTGCGAGGGCCCGACCCAAGATACAAGAGTTGTTGTAAACACTTGTGAGCCGTTGTTTTCGTGCCACAAGGTCGCTCCGTTCGATGTGGAGATCACGTCCATGTCTCCGTCCTGGTCTCCGTCATGCGCAAAAAAGAACCCCAAAGACGCGTCCGTCGCAATGACATGTTGCGAGAAAAATGCCTCGCCATTGTTTTCAAACCAAACCAATTGGCCATCCAAAATCGTAACGATATCCACGTCGCCATCGTTATCGAAGTCAACGGTTTGCGTCGGTTCCATCCATTGACCGACGGCGGTCGCCAGCAGTCGCTGCTCGTAGAGGCCATCACCCTCGGAGACGTTGAGGACGATGCTGTCATAATCTGTCACGGTTAAGACGTCCATGTTGGTATCGCCATTAAAGTCCGCCGCGAACGCGTACGAAGCGTGCTGTTCAAATATGTGGACATCGGCAGTATCGTCGAACTGCTCGTCTCCATCATTAAGAAACCACACGACTCTGCCATTCGATGTTGTCGCGACCGCATCACTGTCTCCGTCATTGTCAGCATCGGCGAAGTGAACGTCGGTTATCGATACGCTTCGCGTGGGGTGTTCGACTTTCCCGACGAAGTGAGCGACGAACGTGCCACTTCCATCGACCTCGTACCAATGGATCTCGCCGTTTGTGAAGCCGGCGACAACGTCCATGTCCCCATCGCGATCCACGTCGCTCTCGTTTACCGATCGGAGGCAACAGTCGGAGATCTTAGTCTGCTTCCATTCCGCAGTGTTCTCGTTCTCGTACCAGTACAGAAAATGCTGGCCGCCAACGAGGTCCTTATCGCCGTCGGCATCAACGTCGACTTGCACAAAGTCGCCGTTACTGTCAATCGGCCCCAAAGGTCGCAATGGCCCTGGAGCGAACTCATAATAAGAGATGCTCTCCGATGTCACGATCGACAATTCTGGCCGGTTGTCCTCGTCGGAGTCGGCCAAAGTAAGCTCTGGTGATCGGCCGACACCGCCGACCGGATGGGAGACATAGCCGACGCCAACATTCTCATGCCAAAAGACAGCGCCGCCACGTTCGACCGCCAGAATGTCGTCG
>CBDUAB010000544.1:0-4067 GCA_965365045.1 uncultured Planctomycetales bacterium | reverse complement strand
CATTCGGTCTTGCGGGTCAGCGCGCGGATATTGGTGTACTCCCAGAGGGATGGTAGGTGGCGGTTTTCCGGTCTGGCATTCCACAATTCGGAGCGCTCGGACAAGTGAATTTGCGCGCGGCCGCGCGCCGTCTCTTTTTGTTTCTTGGTCAACCATTCGCGGAGTGATGGCACGAGATAATCGTGTGTTAGCTGGTATTGTTTCGTCGCGGCCGGCTTGGATGCGACGGCTGCCGAATCGTCAGCCTCCACCGGCGTAATCAGACGTGTTTGGCCATCCAAGACCGATAGCAGCTCTTGGAAATCCTTGTCACGACCTCTGTAGCGAGATGCCGAGAGTAACTCATCGTGCGATTTCATTTGCCCTTTTAGATTGGATCCGGGTACTGGCAGTAATTCCTTGAGGACGGCGCGTACGGCCTCTTCGTGTACGCGATGTTCCAGTGGAGCGGTCGCGGCGCTGAATGTTTCATCCAAAAACGTCGCCCCTATCCCGCGCGCTCCGCCCACGGCACGCAACGTCTTCATGTCCCATGGACGCCCTTTGAACATCTCGGCAAACAACGCCAGATGTACGGGAATCACTTTGCCATCGATGGCGATGTCGCCGATAGCTTGCTCGACGAACTGCTCCTGATCACTCGTGAGACTCGCACCATCGGCGGGCAGTCGACCGAATGAGCGACCAAATTCACTGAGCACGTTGCGCGCGTGCAACGTATCGAATAAGTCCACCGGCGCTGAGTTCTTGCCTTCTTGTATCGGGACTTCGAGATCGTTCATGAAACGATGGATTCCCATCATAAAGTCGACGCGGACCAACAACAGACATTGCACTCGGATGCCGTCACATTGGCGGAGCGCATCCAGCAGGACCTGTCGGTCGTCTGGGGCGGTTGCATGCAGCCACTGTTCAAATTGGTCGATTACAACGAGTAGCTTGGTGTCTCGACGAATTCCCCGACCACGGCGAATGGTGGCGAAGAGGTCGACTAGCCCGAGATCGGGCCTTACATCGGGACAAAGCTGCTTGATTTTCTTTTCCAAAAGAGCTTCGGTGCTTCCGGCAGCTGCCTCGACAAACACGTTTACGATGCCGTCAGAGGTTCGCGGCAGCAGACCGGCGCGGACAAGAGATGTCTTCCCGCAACCGGAAGGTCCATACATCACTGCAATCGAGAATGTATCGTCCACCAAAAACGATTCGATTTTTGATAACCAAAAACGCAGACTTTCAGGTAGTCCGTACCGATCTCGTGGACCGGGCAATAACTGCAAAAAGAACTCGGCGTCGTTGTGATCAAAGGCGCGCAACCCTTTGGGAACGATTTTCGTGGGAAGGTCCGAGGCCTGGACTGAGTCGCTGACCACCGTCGAACGCTGCCGGCCAGAGCTACGTACAGCATCACGGCCAGAACTACGAGTTGTGCTGCCATGGCGTGCACGGTGCGTGGAACCTGCCCCAGCGTAGCCGCTGGAACTGCGGCGAACATTGCTGGACTGTTGCGCGTCCGATTCGGAAACCGAACCACGGCTCGAGTCGAAGGTCGATCCACGACTGGCGGACGTTGACGAACGTGGGGACGCACTCGATCGCCCACTGCGACTCGAGGATCGGGATCGCACATAGGCAGAACCCGATTCGCTATAAACGTCTCCGTTTTCCAAGTAAAACCATAGGTCTTCGGCCATGTCCTGGGCGGTTGTATAACGGTCGCGGATGCGATTGGACATCGCCTTGAGGCAAATGCGTTCCAATTCGCGAGGGATGCTGGCGTCGATTTGCCGTAGCGGCTTCGCTTCCGTGTGTGCAATTCGGTCCAACAGATCCTCAATGCGTTTGGATCGGAAAGGCAGCCGTCCTGTCAACAGTTCATAAAGGACGACACCGAGGCTAAACACATCGGACCGACCGTCGACACGATGTCCTTCACCACGTGCCTGTTCGGGACTCATGTAGGCCGGTGTACCGGCGCGCTTGGGACCCGTTCCGAAATCTTCCTCTTTCATCGCCAACCCAAAGTCCGCGACATAGGGTGTTCCGTCGTGGCCAATGAGGATGTTGGCTGGCTTGAGATCGCGGTGTACGACTTCGTGTTCGTGTGCATAATTCAACGCTTCGCACACGAGACCCATGATACGAGCTGCTTCGTTGTAAGAAAGTCGTTCCCGGCGAATGCGGACTGACAGATCATCTCCCTTGATAAAACGCGAGACAACGTAACACATGTTGTCGTCGGTCCGTCCGAAATCATAAACCTGAACAACGCCCGGGTGCTCCAGTTGGGCCACCGTGCGCGCTTCTTTTAAATACGATTCAATGTCGCTCGGTTTGGAAATTCGATGTTTGTGGGGAACCTTGATGGCGACAAGACGGTTTAGTTCGTCATCATGCGCCCGATACACGGCGCCGAATGAACCTTTGCCAAGAATATCCTCGATGGAGTAGCGACCGATTTTTTCAGGCACTTCAAAAGGTTTAGCGTCTGCTTCACGCTTGGCTTGAGAGACGTTCCGTGGCGCAGCTGCTTGGGAGGCGGTCGATTCATCCGTCGCTGCCGATGTTTGTTCCGACGGCGGAAGTTTCACCGTAAACTTGTGCGTTGCCTGCTCAATCCGTTCAAAAAACTGTTGCGCGGCAACCTCTATTTCGTGTGCAACATGGTCCAAGGCGGATTCATGATCTTCCCATTCCGATACCGCACGGCCGTTATTGGGCAATGGACTCATGTCCTCGAGTAGATCGTTTTGCTCGATAGGACGTAGAACGACGGGCACGACGCATGAGCTGTTTGCTCGGTGCCGATCGAATGCTTGCCGCAACGGTTCTTGATCACAGCATTGGGTCGCGAGCAGATCGGGGCTGATCAACAAGACGACTACTTGGCTGTCGGGTAGCAAGTTGGCGCTGGAAGACACCCCATCTGGCGTCGTGATGCAGGCATCGCGCCAGGTCACCCGTTGCTGCGTGCTTGACTTTGACAATCGCTGCGACAGTTGCTCGCGAAACAATTTATCGGATTCGGCATAGCAAATGATCGCATTGAACGGTTGGGACAAAACATCTGTCTGGTCCATGTTTTGCACCTCCAGAGGCTTAGTTTTCCACGAAACTCTCATTATATCCCTTTAGCGACCGAAATGTCCCCCGACATTCGCGGAGCAGTGGATTGCTGACATGCGGGACAAACTAAAGGTGGGCCGTTAAATCCTAGTTTAAAACGGAAAATCCTCACTATTATCCGTAAAACCGTTAAACCTTTCCTAGGCGTTAGTCCGAGGTCTTCTCTGTGGACTCTTTGTTTGCTGGGCATCAGCTTCAAAGATCCTCACATCGCGACAAACTGTGTAGTCAAACGTGCTTTTGTACGCAAAAAACGGGCCTGATTTCATTGCTGCCACCTTAGTCGGCGCCCGCGCTCAAGAACCGAGCATAGCTTGTTGACTGGGAGTCGGCGTCCGAAGCCGGCTGCGAACGCAAAAAAATCGGCAGTACGGGAGAATGGACGACCATGTCCAATAACAACAAGCCACGCAGTCAGAAATTACTCGCCACAATCATTAGTGTTCTACTGTCGTCCTACGCGGCCGTGGAAGTAACGGCTGCAACTGACGATACAACGGCCGTCAGTTCACGTCGTGACGCCTGGCCAGCTGAACTTGGTGACGAAATCAAACAGCCATCGACGACGACGCAAGCGGCAGCGGACAAAACAATCCAGTGGGACGCAGATGGAAACCGCATCAGTCCATCACGCGTTTTGCTTGCCCAAGCCACGGAAGACGCACCTGCGCCCGCAGCACCAAATCAGCCCACCGCGCAACCGCAGACACCTGAATCAGCGAGTTCCGACAATGTGAGTTTCGACTTGCTCAACAATACCGTACTGGGTGGATTTAATACCTACATCAACGCCGCGTCAACACTCGGGGCCGGGCTGAACAAGGCACTCGTCGATTCCGGAACGGATGCCGCAAGCCTGATGAAGGGCATACCGGGAGTCGCGCTGGAACGCCGTTCGGCGATCAGCAACGCGCCAATCTTGCAAGGGAGACGCTTGGGACAAG
>CBDUAB010000543.1:0-4072 GCA_965365045.1 uncultured Planctomycetales bacterium | reverse complement strand
TCACGGAATCGAAGGCCCAGCCGCCAGCGCTGCAGCCACCTGCTTCGATGCGAACTCAGTTCGTGGATTGCACCGCGGCCACCGGACTGACATTCAAACATCAAGAGTTCACGTACAACGATTTTGGGGTCCAGCCGCTGCTGCCCGGGAAACTCTCACAATTGGGCCCGGGCTTGGCATGGGGCGATTGTGACAACGATGGCGATGAAGATCTGTTTGTTGGCGGTGCCGCTGGCCAGGCTGGCGCGCTGTTCGAAAATTTGGGTGATGGGAATTTCACACAAGTGGTCGACGGTCCTTGGCAAGCTGACGAATTGTGTGAGGACATGGCGCCGCTGTGGTTCGACGTGGATTCCGATGATGACCTCGATCTCTTTGTGACTAGTGGCAGCTCGGAATATGATCCCGGCGATGAGCGACTTGAAAATCGACTTTATCTAAACGACGGTCGGGGTGGCTTCCGTGCGGCGGACCCTGAGCTGTTACCGGCAAGAGCCGGATGCAGTAGCGCCGTTGCTGCGGCTGATTTTGACCAAGACGGTGATCTCGATCTGTTCGTCGGCGAGCGTTTTATTTCGGGTCAGTATCCTTTAGCGCCCGACTGCCAGCTTTTGCGAAACGATAATGGCCGCTTGCATGATGTTACCGATGAAGTGGCGCCAGAACTACGTAAAGTCGGACTGGTGACGAGCGCGCTTTGGTCCGATGCGGACGGTGACGGGCGCATTGACCTGTTGATCGCGGTTGAATGGGGCCCGATAAAACTCTTTCGCAACGACGACGGGCGCTTAATTGAGTGGACGAAGGCGGCGGGACTCGCCAAACGTAGTGGCTGGTGGAACTCACTTGCCGGCGGTGATTTCGACGCCGATGGCGATATTGACTACGTCGCGTTGAATGCTGGTTTGAACACCAAATACGGTAGCCCCACCGCCGAGAAGCCATCCCTGCTTTACTATGGCGATATGGACAATAGCGGTGAGATGAACCTGGTCGAAGTGAAGAGTGGCGACCGTGGCTTGCTACCGGTACGCGGCCTGAGCTGTAGCTCGAGCGCCATGCCGGTGTTGAATGAAAAGTTCACGACGTTCCATTCTTTTGCGTCATCCGTGCTCACGGACATTTACGCCCCGCAACGTCTCGAATCGGCTCATCGCTTCGTCGTCAATGAACTTGCCAGCGGCCTACTGATTAACGACGGGGAAGCGCACTTTACATGGCAGCCGCTTCCCAGAATTGCTCAGGCGGCGCCCGGCTACGGCGCTACGGTCTGTGACTTGGATGGCGACGGCAACGTTGATATTTACTTCGTTCAGAACCTGTTTTCCCGCGAGCCCGAGACGGGAGCCTGGGACGGCGGGACGAGTATGTTTTTGAGAGGTAACGGGGACGGTGAGTTTCAGCCCGTCTCGTCCGCCGAAACCGGTTTGATCGTTGCGGGCGACGCCAAGGGAATGGCGATCGCCGACATCGACCGCGACGGGTGGCCTGACATCGCGGCCGCTCAGAATGACGACACCATGCGAGTCTTTCGCAATCAAGGAATCGAAGGTCGTCGTTGCATTGCCATTCGCTTGCGTGGACCGCGGGGCAACCGCGATGCATGTGGAGCGAGGGTCATGGTTCGCTTGCCGAATAATCGCTGCTTGACGGCTGAGGTGTATGCCGGGTCCGGATATTTGTCGCAGTCGGCGCCGAGCGTTTTTCTTGGCAATACTGGTTTGGAAAAGGCGTTAGAAGTTGACGTCCGTTGGCCAGACGGTGCACGAACGACACACTCCGTGCAAGCGACGGGGAGCCAAGTTATTATTGAACATCCGGCGTTGGTTGGGGAGTAGAATGGGCGCGACCGTAGTCGCCAGAAACCGGCATGGTGGGTGACACGAGCCGAGTGTCACTTAATGTGACCTCGGAGTTGCAAACAGCTACAGACCGCTCACTTGTTCACACTCGGCTCGCGTGACCCACCACGAATCCTTAACGGCGTTGCGTGGAGGAATGGTACCGACTCACTTAACGATTGTACAAAAACCCCGTAGGGGTGATCCTATGTCAGCCCAGGGTGGAGTGACGTGAGCGACAGCGAATCATCGCGCAACCCTGGGTAAAGAATCTTTGAATACATGAACCCCGAAGGGGTGGTCCTAAGATGTGATCTGGGGACAATCACGAGGAGCATGCGACAAGCGCTCGACCATTAAGGCCACCCCTTCGGGGTTTAAGACTCTTTAATAACGGATACCCAGGGTTACGCAACGTTCGTTTTACTCACGTTGCTCCACCCTGGGCTGACATGGGGTCACCCCTTCGGGGTTTTTCTATAACATCGTTTGGTGAGTCGGCGTTGCCCTTCGGGGCTGTTAAGACTGCACCATTATTTGCAATGAGCAATAGGAAACAAACCACACACGAACGGTGGTCGAGCGCGACGCCGGTCCCTCGACATACATCTTGGCGCGTCGCCGCCGTCAACGCGAGGCTCGTTGGCATCGTTGCTGTCGTTTGCGTTGTGCTAATCGGCGGCATATGGCTCTCTGGCCTAGTTGACAGTTCTGCTCCCGAACGGTCACAAGAAGTTGTAATTTCCACTAACGAATCGGCTCCGCGGACGTCAGACACGACAGCAAACAACTCCCAACAGGCGACACCCGATGACCAGGTCGATCCGACAGCCGATTTTGTGACAGCAAACGGGCGCGCAAAACTCGACTTACTAAACCGCTTCGTCGATCCAAGACAAACAGAGTGGCGAACAGAAGTCTTTAGTGAGGCCGCTAATGCGCAGCTTGCCCTGTTGTCTGAGTTGCTACGGAAACCAAACGCGATCACGGCGGCCGCTCTGCACGGTCTTGTTACCGATGACTTTAACTGTGCCGCGCTCAGACCGGGGTCACTGAATGAGGCGCTACGCGACGCGTCGATTGTCGTCCGTCGTTTTCGCGCGCCATTAGAGCGACAGAATCCGACCGAATCCACGGTCGGCGCATTTCGTGGTGCTGATGGCGCGGCAGCCGCGCTGCAGGAACTTACCACCGTTTTTCGCGGCGATCCAAATCCGAACGTCAAACTGAAAGTCTATCGAGTTGAGCAACAAGAACAGAACATGGCAACAATCGTTGCGGTCGAAGTCGGGGCGAAAACTTCGTCCGGAGCGGTTCAGATCAACGCGACTTGGAAGTGCATTTGGATTGCGAGTGGCGATCGTCCGCCGCGATTGATATCCATTGACGTGCAAGACTACGAAGAAGTTGTGTCGACCGACAAGAATCATCGCTGGTTTGTCGATTGCACCGAGGCAGTCTTAGCGCACAACCCAAGTTACCGCGAGCAATTGCTTTATGGCATCGACACTTGGGTAAATCGTTTGGACCGTCGCCTTACGATCTCTCGATTCGGGCACCACGGGATTGCCGTCGGAGATGTGAACGCGGATGGACTTGACGATATCTATGTCTGTCAGCCGGGAGGATTGCCCAATCAGTTGTTTGTGCAACATGCGGACGGTCGGGCGAACGAAATATCGGCCGTGGCGAGTGTCGATTTTCTGGATTACACCTATAGCGCTATGTTCGTCGACTTGGACAACGATGGCGATCAAGACTTGATCGTGGCCGCGATTGCCGCTTTAACCGTATGGGAGAACGACGGGCGCGGTACTTTTCAACCGCTGGCTGTCTTGACGCAATGCCCCACCGCCAATTCTCTGGCAGTCGCGGATTACGATGGCGATGGGTTACTGGATATCTACGCCTGTCGCTATCGCAGCAAGTCCTTGGAGCTGGGTCAGTTTCCACTACCGATTCCCTATTACGACGCCAACAACGGCGGTCGGAATTACCTATTTCGTAATGACGGGAACGGTAAGTTCACGGATGTGACCAACGAAACCGGTCTCGACGCCGATAACGCACGATTCAGCTACGCCGCGGCGTGGGAAGATTACGACAACGACGGCGATCAGGACTTGTACGTCGTCAACGATTTCGGGCGCAATTGTCTTTATCGCAACGACGGCGGTCATTTTGAAAATGTGGCATCGGCGGCGGGTGTGGAAGACATCGCCTCGGGAATG
>CBDUAB010000542.1:0-4076 GCA_965365045.1 uncultured Planctomycetales bacterium | reverse complement strand
TAACCCCACGGTTCGCAGAGCAGTCGCTTCAGGAGAAAAGCAACACGTCGCGTGGGCTTACGAGCGTCCCGACGGAGGACGCGGGTTTGGGTTTACGGGCGCTCACAATCATGTCAGTTGGCAAGACGAAAACTTTCGCAAAGTGGTGCTAAACGCAATCCTTTGGACCGCGAATGTCGAAGTTCCGAAAGGTGGCTGCCCCTCGCCGAAGGTGAGCGATTCCCGGATCACAGAAAACGTTGACGCAAAGTAGTCATGGATTACAAGACACGCTTCCTCACCACAGCACAACCGGTCTCGCCCCATCCTTTCATATCAATGCCCATGGCGCCAATCGATCGTATGCCGAAATCGAATCCGCGCAGCTTATTGACTATGCACAACAGGATGTTCGGTCGATCTGATGCCGACACGGCACTTGCTATGCAGATAGCAAACACGATTTCCGCGAATTGAAGGGCTACTGAGACTAATAAGCCGCTGTTCCAATGACACATTGTCGTTCCCTTGTTTTCCTCGCACTGGACAACGCCGAACAGCTATCGTGCAAAGTCCGGATTTGGCTCCATCGATTTCGCGTTGACTCGTTGTCGCCATGCGTGAAGCATTTCGAGAAGCTCCGCGGCCTTCTTGGATTCGCCCATCGCAAGATCGTGCTGCTCGCCGATGTCGTTCTTCAGGTCGAATAGCTGCACCGTGCCGTTTTCGAAATACTCCAGCAGCTTGTAATCTCCCGCGCGGATTGCGCCGCCAGGACTTTGCATGCCATGGTTGCTATAATGCGGGAAGTGCCAGTAAATCGCGTCTCTCTCCAGTGACTCGTGCCCCTGAAAAAGCTTTGCGAAACTCACCCCATCGACGTTCTCCGGTAACTCTGACCCAACGCCAGCCATCTCGATGATTGACGGAAGGAAGTCGACGCTGATAATCGGTTCATCGCATAGGGTTCCTGGCTGACTGTGCCCGGGCCATTTCACGAGCATCGGCACGCGGATGCCGCCTTCGTAGAGCCAACCTTTGCCGCCTCGTAGCGGCAGATTGGATGTCGAGTAGGCTTTGTCGAGCTGTTCTGCATCGATTACGCGTGCGGGGTTGCCGAAGTTTCCGGCGGACATGCCGCCATTGTCGGAAAAGAAAATCACGATCGTGTTGGCCGATAGCTTCAATGACTCGAGCTGTTTGATAATGCGACCGAAACTCTCGTCCGTCGCTTCGATCATCGCGGCGAACGGTGCGTTGTCCTGGTGTTGTTTGATCTTGACCGTCCGCTGTGGAAGGACCTTGTAATCGCGATAGTTATCCTGTTTGATGAGTTCGTCGAGGCGATGCCGAGTCAATGGGCGCTCGTCATCAGGGTTGCCGTCCAGAATGAATGCGGATCCGTCACTGCTGCTACTCTTTTTGACAACGTCGCGTTTCGCCTCGTATTTGGGGACGAGATCCCTCCTGCCGTGGATTGGATCGTGCACCGAAAAGTGTGACAGATACAGAAAGAATGGTTTGTCTTGGTGCTCAACAATGAACTTCACCGCCTCGTCCGTCAGTCGGTCGGTCAGATAGTCACCGGGCTTGTCGATCAATCCATCCAGCCTGAACGGAGCGTGATAACCGGCTCTCGGCCAGCCCTTGTTCCAACGCGGAATCTGGATGTCGAAGCCATGTTGCAATGGCCCCGATGGTTCTTCTCCCAGATGCCACTTTCCGATGTGAGCCGTTGCGTAACCGTGCTTCTTCAAAGCTTCGGCGATCGTCGTTTCTTCGAAGGGCAATTCCTGGATCGTTTCAACGTTCTTTAGTTTCTGAAACGGATAGTCTTTCCTCCCGGTTAGCCAATCGGTCAGCCCCAGTCGAGCCGGATACTTGCCCGTCATGATGCTCGCGCGTGTCGGAGAACAAACATGGCAGGCTGCGTACGCATTCGTAAAGCGAACTGCATGGGTCGCGAAGTTGTCGATGTTCGGCGACTCATGGAATTGACTTCCGTAGCAACCAAGATCCGACCAGCCGAGATCGTCGACAAGAAAAAAGACAACGTTGGAAGGTCGTTCTGACGCATTCAACACCCCGGCGAGCGCGACTAGGAGGACGGCCGAAAGGAGCCCAGTTCTAGACATTCTTTACCCTGCTTTCGAGAATCGAAGACTTTGTTGTCTCATCATGGACCTCACTTTTTTTGTTTGTCTTGCCGCTCGGATTCTACCAGAGAACAGAGAGGTGTGAACGCGTTGCATTTCAGGTGGAATTCAGCAAGATTGTAGGAGTCGCTGAATCCGGCGAACCGAGTTTTCGCTTTTCCAACCCTTCAAACGGAAGCATGAGATGCGTATCGCCATGATTAGTCTCGTCGTGATGTGTTCGGCTGTCTGCCTCGCGGCGCCGAAACCACCGAGTCTCCTGTCAGCCGACGACCCGCTGCCCGATCCGCTGGTGATGAAGGATGGCACTCGCGTAACGACGCCAGCGCAGTGGAAAATGCGTCGCAAGGAAATGTTGAAGGACATCCTGGCGATCCAATTCGGCGACATGCCGACAGAGGTCCCCGAGATCAAGGTCGTGAGCGTCACGGACGACAAGAAGCGTAGCACTGAGCACAGTTTGCGCCGGAATGCAACATTCACGACCGGCCCCAAACAGGATATAACCATTCGCGTTGTCTTGGTGATTCCAAAGCAAGGCAAAGGTCCGTGTCCAGTCATCGTAAAAATCGGTGGAGATCATCCGGACGAAGTTGGTGTCAACAAGCGAGGTTATGCCATTGCCTTGGTCGATACCGGACAGCTTGATCCCGGCGACGAGGGAAAGGACGTGGTGGGGCCATGCCAGAAAGCCTATCCAGATCTTGACTGGGGCAGCTTGGCGACGTGGGCTTGGGGCGCATCGCGGACGTTGGATTTCGTCAAGACTCAAACAGAAATTGATACGTCACGTGCGATCGTGACTGGCCACTCGCGTACGGGTAAAGCGGCATTGTTGGCGGGCGTAATGGATGAGCGGTTCAAGTTGGTCGTGCCAAACGGATCCGGCTGCGGTGGCGCCGCGACTTATCGTAACTATCGAGCCGGAGCCGAGACGCTGGAGTTGTTGACTCGCAAAGAGCGTTGGCTGTTCTGGATGCACAAGGACATTCGCCGGTTTGTCGGTCGGGAGCAGGATTTACCCTTCGACCAACACTTCATGCGGGCGCTCGTCGCCCCGCGCGTGGTGTTGTCCAACGATGGTTATGATGACACTTGGGCCAATAACTTTGGCACTCAAGTGTGTTATCAAGGGGCCCAGTCGGTATTTGATTTGCTGGGAGTGCCCAGGAACAACATGGCGAAATTTCGAGAAGGGGGCCACACGTTCAACAAGGAAGATGCCGGAGTGATGCTCGATGTGGCCGACTGGCATTTCAACGGCGGCGACTTCCCGAAGAACATGAACAACCTGCCGGATCCGGACTATGAACTGAAGCTGTTTCCCTTTGTCGAGAAGAAGGGCGAATAGCAGTGCGTTTGCAGGCCCCTGAATGGGTAGACAAGGCTCACGTTACGTCAAGGAGTCTATTCTCTGCCTCCCCCAAGCCATTCAATTGGGAACCGAGAAAAGTAGAGCGTCGCATCATTTCAGTTTCGCAACGGATCGTCTCCGCCGTCGTAGAGGCAACCGATATTCCCGTTCGGCAAGACGGTAAGACACGAGTAGATAGAATCCATCAAAAAGTCGTTTGGCGACCAGCCAGTTTTGCCCTCGTCTGAGCTCACTCGCACTGTCAAATCGAAACGCTTTTTGGGGTTCGGTGGCTTTGAAAACAGCAAGCGGTTCGTACCGCGGTCCGCGACAGTTGAGAAACGCAAGATGCTCGCCTGGCACGTGGGGCCGATCAACTTTTCGTCTCGCCACGCTTTGGTCCAAGTCTCACCACCATCGGCGCTAGCAGCGATAGAACGATAAAAGCGATTCATTCCGTAGCTACGCACGTCCATCATCAGTGTGCCATCCACAAGTTCGACTACTGGGTTCTCATTACAACCGGGGGCCATAACGCCGCTGGTGGAACTCATGCAGCAACGTGTGATTCAATCGCATGTGCTGCA
>CBDUAB010000541.1:0-4090 GCA_965365045.1 uncultured Planctomycetales bacterium | reverse complement strand
CTACTTGAAACACGTCACCGCAAGGACTCGCACCGCGACAGCTCATAAGTTTCTGTTTTGATGTGTCGCTTCGCGGCCTTTACGCCAAGTTGAAGCTAGGCGGTATTAAAACGGCGTCATGCCGCCAGACGGCGCGTAAGTTGACGTTGGCCCGCCGTTTCAAAAAAGCGCGCGGTGTAGAAATCGAGGAAAGTACTCACGTCGGCGACTGAGTAATACGTCGGATCGAATCGCGCACTGATCGTGAGCTGATTTCCGTAGGTGTTAAAGAAAAAGCCGGCACGTGTAAAAGGCCGCAACGGTGTTGTGGCGGAAAACCCGGTCATTACTAGGTTGCCGACTTCTATCAACCCACCTTGCCGCGGAAAGCGAGTGCGAAATCGTCGCGTGGGATCCCCCAAATTGCTCATGATGGCAGTTGCCAGACAGCGGTTTGGCGAAAACACCACGGGAAACACGAACCTCAGCGCTTGCATGAGTGCCAATCTGCGCACGAAACGAACGGGAAACTTGGTACGGCGGAGGCGCGCCGCTTCGGCGATAAGCGTGGCTAGCAACTTATCCGGGTTCGTGAGTTGCTGCTCGTGTCGCGTCACAAACATGTAGCCGAATTTGTTCGCGGCGGACATTTTGAGATCACGGCGCGCTCGAAGATTGACCGGTATCACAATGCGCAACCGGTTTTTCAATCCGACCATTCCGCAGTGCTGGTTCCATTGGTCGATCGCCAAATACAAGTCACGAAGCAACAAATCGTTGACCGTTGCGCTGCACGCGCTTGCCGTCTTGCGCAAGCCGAGCAGGAGTTCCTTGTCAAATCTACGTGTGATAAATCGGCTTTGTTGCCAATCGATGTCGGCTTGCAGTCGCGGCGAATCTCGATACGGGAGCGGCATGGCAGATCGTCCCACAATCTTCCATGTGGCGACAGCATCTCTGAAAGCCGTTTGGACGCTATCCAATACGCCGCCATCGGAGGGAAAATGGGACCGCTTGTGCAGTAGTGATGGATCGATCGTGGGAATGGGTTTCTGAGAGGATTGGTCTCGACCCACCGCGGCGGCATAGAACGCAAAGAGGTCCTCAACGAAAGCCAACCCTCCGGCGCCGTCACAACACGCGTGATGAAATTCAATGTGTATGGTGGTTTGACAACCAACATCCCGGACCCAAATCCGCAGCCCGATTTCAGATCGCAGGTCGAGTGGTGCGCATTTCGCGAATTCGGTCGCACCGTCAGCGCCTAGCCAACCAACGTGAGGTGGCGTGTCCACCGGCACCCAAGCCCAGCGATTTCGTCGGATCTGCCGTATACGCGAGAAGAGCAGTGGATGTCGCTGGGCGGCCAGTCCGACGGCCTGCTCGAACGCTGCCCGACACAGTTTCCCCTCGAATTCGAACATCGCGCCACATGTCATCGGATACGACGGCCAATCGTCGTACAGCATCATTGACTCAAACGGCACGAGAGGTAGAGGGAACAACGATACGGACCTGCTTTGTGATTTGTTGCTATGCCATTGGGAACTCAAGAATCGGGACGACAGCGCATCTTGGTTACGCGTCTATCCGTGTCCGAAAGGGTATGGATCGGAGCTGGTCCCGTGTAGTTAGGGCATCCTGTTTCGCGGCGGGGTGTTAGTATCGCGCCCGTACAGACGTTCGATCGCATTGCTAACATGCGATCGTGGATTCTCGTTGGCCAGCGCTAACGTTGTGCCAGATCGAGACATCGGCAGCCAATGTTCTGATGCGCCGGAAGATTAAGGCAGGGTTCCGTGATTGCATCAGACGTACGATCGCTGTACTTTAATCTTCGAGATTTTTGATGCCGCGGCATGAGCCAATTTTGGCGCTGCTAGCATCGACTTATGGCAGCACGCCTGACCAGCACAGCAAGTGCAACACGAGACATGAATAGCAACCGGCAACCCAATCGTCTGCCATAATGCCCAGTCCGGTTGGATAGCGGTCAAAATGTTTTGCCGGTGAAATCTTGGAGATATCAAAGAAACGAAAAAGCAGGAAACCTGCGAACAGGATGCTGGCTTGTGACATTTGTTCCGCCGGTATTAAAAAGAACGTGATCGCCAAACCGACGATCTCGTCCCACACGACGCTTCCCGGGTCTTTGCGACCGATCGCATCAGCGGCGCGCTGGCAGATCGGAATACCAATGACACACAAGACAACAATCGCGGCAACCTGGACAGCCACGGACGGGATTTGATTGATTGCCCAAGCCAGTGGCAATCCCCAGAGACCACCGATCGTACCGGGCGCCCATGGTGAGAAGCCCAGCCCCAAACCAGTGGCAATCCAAACAACCGGCCCCAATCGCATCCCTTCACGAAACGTGGGCTGTGGCTGCTTGTCCGCGGTAGTCGGCTTTATCATCACTCGTCGGCAAACTCGTCCTCGACACCTTTTGTCATACGCAGGAATTCCTCCATGCTCCGCGGACGATTTTCAGGCTGGACGGATAGGCAAGTCATGATCGTGTCGCCCAGTTTGCGGTTCAACGTGGGCTGTAATTTAAAAATGTCGATCGGCATTTTGGTATCGTGAGACATAGCCGCTTTGCCCGTCACATCTTGGCTTGGCCACGGCAATTCAAAAGTGAGCAACTGAAAGGCGGTAACGCCGAAGGCAAAAATATCAAGGCGTTTGTCTGTCTTGCGGCGGCGGACGACTTCAGGCGCCATATAGCTAGGCGTGCCCGTCCGATTTCCAGGTTGCGTAAAATTCTTTGTGGCTGGGACCGTGAGGCCAAAGTCAATTAGCTTTACCTTGGTTAACTCTTTGTTGCACATGTAGTTTCGCGGACAAACATCTCGGTGAATGTAACCAGCTTCGTGCACGAACGACAGAGCTTCGGCCATTTGCCCGATTAGCGTACCGCGCTTACCGATGAGCCGCTGCTCCCGGGCCTTGATCAGCACGTTGAGCCCCGGGCCATTGATGAACTCCATCAGCACATAGTAATGGCCCTCGGTAGTTGTACCGTGATCGAGTGTGGTGATGATTCGTGGATGTTCGATCGCCAGGCCGATTTCTCCCTCCATTGGTTTGTCGACACCGGCGAAACGCGCTTCGAAAACATCACGTTTTTCATCGTCGCAGACTTTGAGGCCCAAGGTCTCGTCCGTCTCGCGGTCCCTAACAACATAAAAACTGGACATCGTCCCGTGAATCGCTTCGCGCAGAATCTCAAAGCGTTGCGAGACGTTCAGTCGAGATGAACTTTGCAGAAAGGAACGTAGTTTTTCGACAAACCCCATGGAAACAGAAACCTACAAACCACAGTAATCGATGACCCGAGCAATCTCAGGCTTGAGCTTAAACCGATGTACAATCCGATCCACAAAGCCGTGTTCCAACAAGAACTCGCTCGTCTGAAAGCCCTTGGGCAACTCGACGCGGATGGTGGCCTTGATTGTGCGCGGACCGGCAAAACCAATGAGCGCTTTGGGTTCAGCAAAGATGAGATCACCGAGCGATGCGAAACTAGCGGCGACGCCACCCATTGTGGGGTTTGTGATCACGGAAATAAACAGTCCGCGAGCTTCGTGGTAACGGGCCAATGCCGCGGATACTTTTGCCATTTGCATTAACGATAGAATACCTTCATGCATCCGCGCTCCGCCACCCGATCCACTTACAATGATCAGCGGCAATCGTTCAATTGTTGCTCGTTCGGCGAGGCGCGTGAGACGCTCACCCACGACCGACCCCATGCTGCCCATGATGAACGCTGAATCCGTGACCGCGAATGCAACACGCCGCGCGCGAATCATCCCAGCACCCGTGACAGCTGCGTCTTGCAAACCGGTCCGCTTCTGTTCCGCCAGCAGCCGATCACGGTAAGGACGTTTGTCGGCAAACTCGAGTGGGTCCGTGGGCCACAGCCCCGCATCCCATTCCTCGAAAGTTCCCTCATCTAAAACTTGCCGAATCCGCTCACTAGCGGACACGTAAAAGTGATAGTCGCACTCGGGACAGACCCCCATCCGATTGTCGGCCTCCTTGCGATAGATGGAGGCGCGACAGCCAGGGCATTTGAGCCACAATCCCTCGGGTACACCGCGCT
>CBDUAB010000540.1:0-4098 GCA_965365045.1 uncultured Planctomycetales bacterium | reverse complement strand
TGCTGAACTGCAGTGTGGCCGCGGTACTTGTAATGTTGATCGTCGCGCCATGCGGCAGCGGATCCTCGCCGCCGTTCAACATGATCGTGCCGTCGCCCGCCAGCGTAACTTGCGTTCCACTCGTGATGCTTCCGTTGAAATCGTCAGCAAAGAATTGTGTGATGAGTTCACCACCCATCACAAACACTTCGCCTTGACGAATGCCAACATTTGGCCCCATGCGAACGAGGCCGCCCATGACGGTCAAAGAATTTGAGCCGAGTACGAGGAAAGGCGAAGCACCGCCAGAGCCGCCAGGAGTACCGTCGTAGACGATTAGGTTCGAAGCCACCGGGACATCGCGATCGATACTGCCAGCAGGTGGCATCTCACCGGTATCGGGGTCCGTCCAATTCGATTCTTGATAGACGCTCACACCGTCTCCGGCACCCGTCCAAACAAAATCCGCGTGGACCGTGACGTTAGGCAGAATAAGAAACGAAATACAAATACAAATCTTTTGCGATGTTCGATTCACTAGCTTTCTCCTTAATCTGACGCATGGACTGTCAACAGACTACGTTAACAGCTAGGGCCTCGTTTTACCAATGGTCTGATTGATAAATTCGGAGAAAAAACCTTGATAATGCGGCCGATTTCGGCGTTAGGTGGAGTATCGTGAGTCAAGGGTGAATTGCGTTTCGCCGTAAAAAAATTGGCGCGAGCGGTCGACTATTAGCGAGCCGTAATCTTGAACGTTGACTTGCGAGAACAGCTCAGCCAGGATCGAGATCATGAAGACGAATCACAAAGAGCTGACGACTCATTTTGCCCGACCTGGTGTTGCCATCTTATTCGCGCTATCCACCGCAGGTTTTCTCGGAAAAACAGCTCGAGCGGACAAGACCCAATTCAAAACGGTTGCCGAATCGTCCGGCTACAAGGCGACCTCGCGTTCGGTCCAGGTTTCTCGATTCATCAGACGAGTCACCAGGTCCGCGAATCAGTTGAACCAGGTGCGTTTCGGACGTACCGTCGAAGGCCGCCCATTGGTGGCCGTTGTGGCTAACGACCCGCCGATGTCGCGTCCGGCCGAATCGGCGGCGGACAACCGTCTTGTCGTCTTCGTGCTGGGAAACATCCATTCCGGTGAGTGCGCGGGCAAGGAAGCATTACTTGCCTTGCTACGTGATGTGGCCCACGGCAAGTTTCAGCAGTGGTTTCAACATCTTGTCGTCGTCACCATTCCCAACTTCAACGCCGATGGTAATGACCGCATTTCCACCGACCATCGCAAGCGCCACAAACGGCCCTACGCAGGGAGTCGGCATTCGCCAGAATGCTCAACATCTCGACCTGAATCGAGACTTTGTCAAACTCGAATCACCCGAAGTGCGAGCGCGGTGGACAACGGCATCTCTATCACATCTCAGCCGACGGACAAGAGTCAACACCTCTGACTGCCGGCGATTGGAGCGTTCGTACGGTCTTGGGCGTCGATGCGGACCAGAAATGGGTGTACTTTACGGCCACAAAAGACTCTCCGGTGCATATCCAAGGTTACCGCGTGCGCAGCGACGGAAAACGGCTAGAGCGGATTACGGAAATAAGAAAAACGAAGCGCGGAAAACGACGGCCAGCGAAAACGGTCAAGCGTAGCCACCGGATCGTGTTCAACGATGACTTTAGTTACTTCCACGGAACCAAGGACGACAACGTTCATCTAGCCAACACGCTGCAACTTGCCTATGCTCTGCAGAAAGCGGGCAAGCCATTCGAGATGATGGTTTATCCCAAGAGCCGTCACGGCGTTGGCGATTCGCGACAGGCATTGCACCTGCGCCAATTGATGACTCAGTTTTTTCTCGATAATCTGTAGAAAACCCGATGCTCCGCGCGCCGCGCGCGGCAGTCCGCCTTGAAAGCGCAGAAGTCCGCCATGAATGTTTTTTCGCTCGTCTGGTCCGAGATCATTCACCGCAAGCTCAACTTTATGATCTCTCTGACCGCGATAACGGTCGCCGTTGCCAGTTGTGTTGCAATATCAACGATGTGGGACATTCACAGCGTCCGCACAGCCAGCAAGGTTGCGGCCTTGGACGACGATATTCGCAAGATAATGAAGAACATGGGCTTTAACATCACAATCTTGCCCAAGCATCAAAACCTATCGGAGTTCTACGCGAGCGACTTTGCGGAAAAAACGATGCCGTATAAGTACGTCGAACTCTTGGCCAACAGCAAGGATATTGTGACGATCAATCACCTCCGTCCGTCTCTTGCCCGCAAAGTCGATTGGCCGGAACGAAGTCGAGAAATCCTCTTAATGGGTGTCAGTGGCGTTGTGCCGTTTGCACACCGAGATCCCAAAAAGCCTCTTGCATTGCCTGTTCCCGCGGGCACGATGAACGTTGGCCATCAATACGCGCGAGAATTTGATCTCCATGAAGGAGACACCGTGACGTTCATGGGCGAAGATTTCAAAATCGGAAAGGTTCTTGACGCGCGCGGCACTAGAGATGACGCAACCATCTGGATTGACTTGGTCGCCGCCCAAACACTGCTGCAACTGCCGGGTCAGATCAACATGATTCAGGCCCTGGAGTGCAATTGCGCCACCTACGACCGACTGGCGGAAATCCAACAGGAAATCGGCACGCTTTTGGGCGATGACGTCCAAATAGTCGAAATAAAAACAATCGCGGATGCCCGCGCACAAGCTCGCGAGCGTGCCCGCATTGATGGCCAAGCAACGGTCGCCCGGCTTTCGCGACTTGCCAGGCGATTGCTTCCCCTGTTGACACTTACCGCTGGCGCCATCGTCGGACTGCTGTCATTGTCCAATGTGCGTGAGCGTCGCAGTGAGATCGGCGTTTTACGCGCGATTGGTTTGCGTTCTCGTCAGATCCTCGCTCTGTTCCTCTCGAAAGCCGCATTGCTGGGACTATTGGGCGGAGTATGTGGCTACCTTATTGGGCTTTCGGTCGGAGGGATTTGGAGTGGAGAGAGCGCTATCGACGAAGCTGTTGACGTTGCCTTGTTTCAACCTTACCTGATAACGGCCGCGGTGCTGATTACCCCGCTGTTGGTGATTGCCGCAAGCTGGCTGCCGGCGGTCATCGCCGCCACGCAAGATCCCGCCGTCGTTTTGCGCGAAGAATGAGGAGCGGTCTACGAGCGTGTCTTCAAATTCGTACGATGGCCCTCCGAGGCCGTCGAAGCGGGAGAAATCTGGAAAATCGACGGGCTCGGAGGCCCCTCGTACAGCGAAATCGCAGGTTGCTTGCAATTTGAAGACGCGCTCTAAGAATAAGTAGCCAAGTTTTCAACAACGATATTGAAAAAGTTAAAATGCGAACGGCAAAATGCAAAATGAGAGTGGATCGATTTGATATACAGAGATGAGCAAGTGATAGTACGTCTTGGAGATTGTATGGAGCGAAAAAACCTCCGATGTTGAATATCGAATCACTGCATAAGACATACCCCAGCGACGGCAAGTCCATATCCGCCGTTCGCGACGTGACGATTTCCGTACCCCACGGTGAGTTTTGGGCGTTGCAAGGCCCCAGTGGTTGCGGTAAATCGACGCTACTGCTTGCCGCGGGCGGGCTATTGCAGCCTGATCGGGGCAGCGTGACACTCGACGGCAGCGACATTTACAAAATGCATACTGATGAGCGAGCAACATTTCGCGCCGGCAAGATCGGATTTGTGTTTCAGCAGTTCCATCTCATTCCTTATCTGAACGTGCTACAAAATGTACTCACCGCAGCCATTGGCGAAGGAGGACGCGCCACGGCCGCGGCGCGTGAACGAGCCATTCGCTTGATCGAACATTTCGGCTTGAAGGACCGGCATAAACACCGATCAGGTCAATTGTCGACCGGCGAACGCCAGCGAGTCGCGTTGGCGCGGGCGCTGCTCAATGAGCCCTCGTTACTCTTGGCGGACGAACCGACCGGAAATCTCGACAGGGAAAACTCCGAGATCGTCTTGGAGCACTTAAAGCAGTTTGCATCCGACGGGGGAATCGTCTTACTCGCGACCCACGATCCGCTAGCCGCCGCCGCCGCGTACCAAACGATCCAGTTGGCGGACGGCCAGATCTTGGCAACC
>CBDUAB010000539.1:0-4108 GCA_965365045.1 uncultured Planctomycetales bacterium | reverse complement strand
CGCAGCGAAGTCCATTCGGCTGATCCCAATGGCGCGGGCGCGTTCGCCAATCTTTCGTTATCGCTGAATACAGGCGAACCTTATTTTCTCGCTGTCTCGGGCGTGGGCGATGTCGCAGGCGAATACGTTCTGAATATCTTCCAGACGAATCTGCGGCCTTTTACCTCCCAAGATGCGGATTCCGTGCGCGGCGACGATCCGCATGCTGATCACATGGGTCCGGATGCGTCAATCCTTGCTCTCGACGATTCCGGCGGTACTTTCGTCAACTCCTTTATTGACGCAACCGGTGACGTGGATGCGTTTCAGTTTGCCGGCACGGGCGGCTTTGCCCTCGCTGTCGCGATGAATTTAAGTCAGCGTAACCAGATGTCCGTGCGCGTGTTTGACGGGGATCGAAACGAAGTTGAATCGACGACGGCTGTTGGCGGATTGGCCAACGCACCTGGTTTCAATGTGTGGCCGACAGTTTTTGGCCAGACTTATTACATCGAGGTGGCGGCTCGAGACGGCGTCGAAGGACAATACGTTTTGGAGGTGTTCGTCGACCCTCGGCAAGAGGACACAAATGCGGCTGTCGACGGATTTAATTCGGCTCTTGCAGGCTTGCCAGACACGCCCAGCAGCCATGATCGTGTGGGCACGATTGGTGATGCGAACTTCGACGGTCGTGTCGACGCAATGGACTTTGCCGTCTGGAATCAGCACAAGTTTCAATACGTGCAGGGTCCGCGAAATGGCGACTTCAACGGGGATGGAGCGGCGGACGCCGCGGATTTTAATATTTGGAATACGAACCGCTTCACCAGACCGGCCGCGGCCGACGACGATAGCACCTCGGAGCGTGTTCCCAGGGCTGCGGCTGGAACGGGGCTAAGGACGGGCGCATCAATAACTGTCGTAGGACAGGTTTTCAACCTGTCTGGACAGGATGAAATCCTGTCCTACGGTACGACGCTCAATGATGCGCCGGTCCAAAGAACGAGTCAGAGAATCGACTTCGTGATGGCGCAAGTAGATGCGGAACAGATTACCTCGGCGGATGCTCACGATTGGGTTGGAAACAGACGTACGCGACGAGATACATCGACAGTCGTGTCTCGCAGTGGAGCGTCTCAACCCGCTGACGATGCTGTAAACGACATTGACGCGAAATTGGTCGACAAATTGTTTTCTAGTCTTGGAGATGCTTAATTCGAAGGAGGTAACCGGCAAACGATCGCGATCGGAACAGAGACGAGATACTAAAGAATGAGAAAGTCTTGATGGAATTTCGGGGGAGAATGTTAACCGCCGTCCCGGAAGAAGCTGCTGCGCACGCCACAACAGGTTCCACGTGCCAAACGATGAACAAGTAGTCTTTGCGGCCGCACTGGAAAAGACGTCCCGCGTTGAAAGGTCGGCATTTCTTGACACCGCTTGCGGTGACGATGAAGGACTGCGCGCCCGCATCGAAGCGTTGCTTGCGGCGCACTCGCGACAGGATGGAGTATTGGACTCTCCCTTGGTGGCAGAGAGCAGCGACGTTGCAACGGACACATCGGAATGCCTCGGCACCGTTATCGGGCGGTATAAAATCGTCGATCCGCTAGGCGAGGGGGGCTTCGGGGTCGTCTACAAAGCCCAACAAGAACAGCCCATCCGGCGCTGTGTGGCGTTGAAGATCATCAAACTGGGCATGGATACGAAACAAATCGTAGCCCGGTTCCAGGCGGAGCGCCAGACGCTTGCGCTAATGGATCATCCGCACATCGCCAGCGTGTACGATGCAGGTGAGACAGATTCGGGACGGCCGTACTTCGTGATGGAATTGGTGCACGGAATTGCGATAACGGAATTCTGCGACGAACGTCAGTTGTCCATCACCCAGAGGCTAGGACTGTTCGTCAAAGTTTGCCGCGCGATTCAACACGCCCATGAGAAAGGCGTCATCCATCGCGACGTGAAACCGTCGAACGTGTTGGTGACACAACAGGACGGCGTCGCATTTCCAAAAGTCATCGACTTTGGCATCGCCAAGGCAACGACTGGGCCAGACGACTCTAAACTTATGCAGCAGCACCAGTGGATTGGCACTCCAGCCTACATGAGTCCCGAGCAAGTCGTTTTAGGCAACGCACACGTTGATGTTCGTACCGACGTGTATGGCTTGGGGGTATTGCTCTACGAGCTTTTGACCGGTCGTACGCCACACGTGTGTCTCGCTAATGATCGAGACGTGAGTGTCAATGAGCTGTGCCGGCGCATCAAAGGCGAAAAACCGCCCAAGCCCTCGCAAGTCATCAGCGAGCTTGACGACGAAACACGAGCTTATGTGGCGGCGAAGCGCAATATCGATGCAACGAAGCTCGCTGCGCTGTACCGCGGAGATCTCGACTGCCTCGTAATGAAAGCTCTGCGGCGTGATCCGCAAGAACGTTACGAGAGTGTTTTGGCCCTGGCCCGCGATGTGGACCATTTCGTTGCCAACGAACCGATCGAAGCTCGCAAGCCGAGCCTCGTCTATCGGGCACGAAAATTCTCGCGGCGGCAGCGTGTCCCCTTGGCCGCCATTGCCACGATGACCGTGGCATTACTGTTGGCAGCGACCGTCGTAGGCATGAACTGGTACCGCCAGCGGACCGAACAAGCTACCCGCAACTCGTTGAACCGCGAGAAGATTGAAATCGCCCTCGATGAAACGGGGCGTTTGCACGAACAAGCTCTCGTGGCCGGGGACCACGATCTGCAGTCGATCACCAAGGCCCTCGAAGTTGCACGGCGTGCGGAAGCGTTACTCGAAATGAGCGAAGGCAACGCGGACTTGGAACAACGCGTGCGCGGCTATTTGTCGCGGATAACCGCGGAAGAAAAAGACCGTCGTTTTCTGACTTCGATCGAAGGCGCTCGCATCCATGCCGTCGGTGAGGACCCGACGGACCGACAACGATCTGAAGTCGCTTTGCGTGATGCCTTTGCGGCGCTGGATATTACGATAGGATCAGACGACGCGCGGGGTGTCGCCGAAAAACTGATTGCATGTTCAGTCGAAGTCCAGGAAAAAGCCGTTGCCGCGCTGGACATTTGGGCCGCAATCCATTGCCAGGATTCTCCGGCGCTCAGGTCTTGGCTATACGATGTTGTCAATCTTAGCGACTCGGATCCGTGGCGGATTCGGCTGCGTGCGGCTGTCAACCGTCTCGACAAATCAGCACTGGAACGACTGGCCGATTCGGCCGAATTGGATGAGCAATCACCGAGTTGTTTCATCGCGTTGGTTCACGCATTGCAGCGTGTGCGCAGCCGCGCCTATCTTGACGTGCTGCACGGCGCGACCGACGCGTACCCAAATGTGCTCTATTTCAACACCGTGCTGGGTAATCTTTATAGCCGGCAGGCGAGCAAATATGACGCGGATGCGACACAGAAGGCAATCCGCTATCTCTCCGCCGCACTTGCGCTGCGTCCGTCCGAGCCGCGCATTTTGAATAATTTGGGCATGAACTTGAGCCGCTCCGGTGACCACGGCCAAGCCGTCAGTTTGCTCCGCCGGGCGACAAAGACACAACCCGATTTCTGGTATTCCTGGCATAACTTGAGTTTGACGCTCACCAAAAAGGGAGACTTTGCCGCCGCCGCACAAACATACGGAGAATCTCTCAAACGCCTTCACTTGGTGCCGAAGCAACTGCCCGTCGACGATTTGTTGCGACGTACACTCGATTCATTGCAAGACGCGCACGAATTGGCAACTTTGCCGAACGTCCTCGCGGCCAACCAGTGGCAGTATAGTCACAGCAAACCTCAAAACTGGCCGTCATCCGGCGACGCGGACGCTCAGTGGCGGATCGGCAGTGCATCATTTGGCACGGCCTATTTCCACCCGCGAACCGAATGGAATTCATCAGAACTCTGGTTGCGCACGGCGTTTTCGTTACCTGACATGGACACGAGTGAGAGTCTGGTTTTTGTCATCCGCGCCGTTGCTCGTGTGCGAATTCACCTGAACGGGCAACTCGTCGCGGACCAACGCATTGCAAATGACGAACCATACTGCATTCGCATGGATCGTACGGACATTACCAGTTTACGTGACGGTGAAAACAGACTCACTGTGCATGCCAAGGCC
>CBDUAB010000538.1:0-4113 GCA_965365045.1 uncultured Planctomycetales bacterium | reverse complement strand
CTCACCGGACATCATTCGTAGCGGTGACCCTAAATCCGTGTTCTCTCCAGATCGCACTGGAGTCCCGACAATGCTGAGCATGCCGAGCGCGTCTTCGAGATTGTACAAATTCAACAGCACACCCAACCCGCCGACGACAGAAGTTGGATGCGCCACGATTTGATCGGCAGCCGTAGACGCGTAATACGCGCCGCCCGCTCCGACGTCCATAACACAGGCAATAATAGGCAGCCGCGTGCGTTTCTTGAACTCCATCAAATCATGTCGCATGATGTCCGTGGCCGTGACGCCTCCACCCGCGCTATTGACTCGCAAGACGACGCCGCAGTACGCCGAGCCAGCTTCGATGGCATCCAGTTTTTCACGAAAGAGTGCGATGGGGTTTTCACCGGCCGACAACAGGCCAGTGGCATTCTTGTTCAGCAAGATGCCGTCGACGTCGACAACCACAATCTTTTTCGAATCGCCGCCACCAGGTTGCACCATCATCTCGACAAGCGGGGAATCATCCTTGAGTGGCATTTCGATCTTGATTGGCACGTCGTTCGTTGTCACGCGGATAGGCAGTTCATCCGACATGATTTTGACTGGAATGAGACCAGTGCATACGCGCGTGACGACTTGCAACGGGCTGCGGCAACCACTTGCTAGCAGCATGGCAAGTAGCATCAGCCATAGATGGAAGTGCTTCATGGTATTGGCGAGGAAAATCAAAGTGGCTTCCTGATCGAGGAATCCGGCGGGAGCGGCGCAGGGGTTTAATCCGCTGCTACTAATAGCATCGGTAGAACCGTGTGGATTACTTCAAATGGACTTTGTGAGAGTTGCCGCCGGCATAATCGCTACTTTGGCTGTGCGGGGTCGGGACCCGCGCCGAGTCGCTTTTCGAACGGTCGATCGCGTCTAGCCCGCATTTCTCACAGTAGCCGCAACGAGGTCGCTAAGCCTTGCCGGAACAGCGCAAATGCAGTTTTCCCCATCGATACCGTGTTCGCAAAAATAGCGCAATGCAGCGACCGAAGTTCCGGCTGAGTCAGCATTTGCTCGTTCCGGCCTACAAGAGTGTGAGAAATGCGGGCTAGAAGGTATCGCACCTATACAGCCGAGCGACGCAAAACCAGACTATCTTCCTCAATTCGTCCATCACGCAATCGAATCAGGCGTTTGGCGTGCGCGGCAACGGCGTCGCTGTGAGTAACCATGATGACCGTCATGCCGTTGTCGTGCAAACGATGGACGAGCTTGAGGACTTCCTCGGCGTTCTTTGAGTCGAGGTTGCCGGTTGGTTCGTCGGCGAGCAATAGCGATGGTTCATTGGCCAGTGCGCGGGCAATAGCCACCCGTTGTCGTTCGCCAATCGATAGTTGCATCGGCAGGTGTTTCGTACGTTTACCCAGCCCGACCAATTCCAACAATTCAGCGGCGCGCGCGATTCGGTCTCGCAACGGCAGTTTCGTCTCGAACATCGGGATCTGAATATTTTCCAGCGCGGTCAATGTTGGCAAAAGAAAGAACGACTGAAATACGAAGCCCAGTTCCCGTGAACGAAAAAGATCCAAGCTACCCCAGGTGGAAAGCGGTTTTCCTTCGAACAAAACCTCCCCACTTGTCGGCACATCGAGTGCCCCCAGCAAGCTCAATAACGTGGATTTGCCACTGCCGCTGGGCCCCATGATAGCCACGAACTCGCCGCGATGTAGATCCATATTCACGTCAATAAGTGCTTGGACCTGCCCATCCGGATAGTCCTTGCAGAGGTCCTTGGTCTGCAGTAGTGGTCCGTTAAACGGGATATTGCTACTCATGGCGAAGCCCTTCCGAAGGCACTAGCTGAGACGCTCGTAATGCCGGATACAATCCACCGACAAATCCGACAGCAATCGCCATCATGAAACCGAATCCATGAATGTGAAGGCCAATTGGGCCTTGGATGATTCCATTGGCCACCGGCAACGTGGCAAGGAATCTTGTCAACACGACCGCGCCCAGCGAGCCAATCACCGCGCCGGCAACGCTCAACAATAACGACTCGCTCAGGATCATGCGAACCACGCGGTTCTTGCGCCAACCGATTGCTCGCAAGATGCTGATCTCGCGAACTCTTTCCACGACCGACATGATCATCGTGTTGAGCATGCCGATCGTGCCCACCACAATCGCGATGGCCGACGTGAGCCACGCCATTCCCTGTGCCATTTTGATGTGAGTGGAATTGTCGATGTAGTCCTTTGTGAATTGGGCCGATAGACGTTCAGACTTGCCATTTTCATCGGTCATTACCGAAATCTGTTGACAGACACGATCAGCCAGAGTCTGCCGATCTGCAATCTCGGCATCAAGCACAACCGAGAAACCAGTGATACGACCTTCACGCAGTTTCACGCGTTGCAATTCTCGCAATGGAACTACCAGTGCCGAGTCCTCGGCAGGCGTCACACTGTCGTAGATGCCTACGATTTCGAAAGGCTCGCCTTCGATTTCAATCTCGTCGCCCAGCCGCTTGTCCAATTTGCCAGCCAAGTCAAAGCCGACAATAGCCACCAGACCATCGTCCGAGCGCAGCTTGCGGCCTTCTTTGAATACCAATGCATTCTGGAGGAAACTATCCGGATCCCAACCCTGTATCAACGCCGTCAGAGTCGACCCCCCAACGGGAAACGCTCCCAAATCGAGGAGTCCGCATGCCGCGTCGGCGACGCCCGGCATCGCTTTGACTCGTTCCACGACGCGGTCGTCGACGTCGCTACTGAGTTGATCGATCGAGCCGTCTTCCAAGACGACGAGGTCGACGTCGCGTCCTTCAAAGCTGCTGAGTGTCGACCGCTTAAACCCATCCGAAATCCCCAGCAGTGCTACGGTCGTCCCCACGGCGACCGCCATGCCAAAAGCCGTCAAGGTCGAACGCGTGGTGCGCCGCAGTAAATTCTTGCTTACAAAGGTCATGAATCGCATAGGCGTCTCAGGTTGTGTTGGACGAGTCGCACGAACTCCGCCGAGTTTTGTACCGGTGCGAGATGTTTTGCGCCGGGTACAACGTCGGTCACGCAGTTTGCTAGGTTTTGTTTCAAGAAGTCACAAGTTGCCTTAAACGGCGAAAACTCATCGTATAGCGCAACGACCGGTTGTTCGATACGAGATATCTCGTCGGACGTCAGCCCGGCAACCTCCCACATCTCGTCGCCGGCGGTAGTTTTGGCAAGCTGACCCATCTGGGACAGCCAACGCATCCCTGCCGGGCCTAGCTTTTCCGTGAGGATTGCCATGGAATTCTGGTCCAAATCAGCCACTACACGAAACAGTTTGGAAAAATCCACGGTTTCGCCTAGGTCAATGTCGATCTGGGAAAAATTTTCGCGCAAATCCCGCCAGGGACCCGCTTGTCCCATATCAGGTTCCAAATCGCACAATCCCGGGAAGTAAGAATCAGACAGAATCACGCCGCGAACGATATCGGGATACCGTCGCGCCGCGTGCATGCCAACGACTCCACCATAACTGTGTCCTACTATAAACGCCGGTTCGAGCGCGAGCGTGGAGTGCAATTGCTGGAAATCCGTTGCCAGTAATTCGGAAGTGTAACCGTTTGTCGGCGCGGCCGTCATGCCGTGCCCACGAAAGTCGTACGAAGTAACTCGGTAATCGGCCGACAGAGTTTCGACAATTCCCGTCAGCATCCAAACGGCTAAATTGCTGGTAAATGCGTGTATCAGAACAACGTCGGGCCCGGAACCCGTCTGTTGGTAATGCGTGCGAAGGCCATCGAGATCGAGATAAGGCATGACTTGTGCGATACCGTGGGAATGTGTGTTTGCGCATCTATCGTAGCGTATGTGTTTATTTCATGAGAGGGTGATCGGACAGCGACACGACTTTGCCGTAACTTGATGTCGTGAAAGCACAAAGTGGCACTGTCAATTATGGTTGCGCGTGGATTTCGGCTTCCAATCGTTTCAGGCGCTCCATTAGCTCCTCACGTGTGGGTGCTTTGTACGGCTGAAGAACACGATCCGCGCTCGTCGCACGTTGCTGTCGTGTCGCGTCTGGGGGCAGCTCGCCACTTTCGCTGCGTCTGAGACCTGGCATAATCGTTTGCAGGTCGAAACTGTCTTCGGC
>CBDUAB010000537.1:0-4115 GCA_965365045.1 uncultured Planctomycetales bacterium | reverse complement strand
GCGAGATACGCGCAGAATACAAAAACCGCGAGACTGCCAAGGAAATTTCGATATTGTGGAGGCTCGCTCGTAACGTAGTGAATTCCTGACGTGAGGGCCAGAATGCCGATCGTCATGTACAGAATGTTAAAAATTCGGGCGCGCGTCACGCTACATCCCTTTCATCGTTTTTGTCTTCTGTATCCCGTTTCTTGGGCCTATGACAGTCTCAAAAGCACCGCGGCGGTGATTACCAATAGCAGAACGCAGCTGATGCCAACAATCAGATTGCGCGTTCTACGTCGCGACGTGCGTTCTTTGCTCGAAAGTTCGCGAAGTTGAATCGTTGCCCCTCGCCACTTAACTGTCTTGGCCGTATCGTGCAATGTGACTTGTTGATCCCCACCTAGCGATATGACGAAAGTATTATCGACGGGCCGTTCGGGCTCGCGCGGTTGTTCAACAATCAATGGAAAAGCCGTCGTGTGGCTGGCGGTGGCAGCGGAATCGTCGTCGTGTTGTGCGTGTGGACTTGCAGGTTCAATCGGGGAAACTCGCACGGTATCACGACAGTGCGGGCACTTGACCAAATCGCCCGTGAGGCCACTGGGAATCTGGAACAGGCCGGAACAGCATGGACATTGGAGCGTTTCGTCGAATGCAGTTTCGGTTGCCACGGCCTCTTCAGATAACGACATAACGCCGCTGCAATGAGGACATCGAAAGCTGCCATGACCGGTGGACGTGTCCACTTTGGACAAACCTTGGCAATCAGGGCACGTGACCGTCTGTTCTGTCATGACGTTTCAAACTCGTAGACATCGAAGCGGCCGAACGGTTTGAATACACCTTTCTTAGGCTCGGGTTGACCCTGCGTGCCTGCCAAGCACAACCGATGTCCGTCCGGGCCAAAGAGCGCCTTGGTGATGCGAAATCCGGTTTTGAGTGAATGAACTTTTGCACCCGACTCGTAGTCGAAGATCGCTGCGTTCCAATCGCCACCGCGTAAACGTCCGCCCATCGCAAAGTACTTGCCGTTCGGATGAAACGCCAATGTCTCCATGAGACCTTCGCCGCCTTTGAATTCCTTCACTTTCTCGGGCGGCTCCGCGCGCCAGGCAAAACACTGCCACATCTGTTTGCCGTTACCCGCCATCGGATCGCGCATTGGTCCCATTCCGGTCAACAACAAATGTTCGCCGTCCGGGCCAAAGTGCAGGTCAAACACACCGCCCAGATAGTGATGGCTTTTGATGATGCCCCAACTGGTGAAATCCTTCGTTTCCCACCTGGCCGTCAGTTCGCCGGATTCCACGTCCCAAACACGGATTTCACCGGTGAGATTCCCGGCGGCCACATAGCGACTATCAGGACTGAACGCCACGGATTGAACCGGCGGCACGTGTGGTAAACTATGCAAAAGCCCACCGTCTTTGACGCGATATACCCGCACCGACGGCTCACGTTCCCCAGCCGGTTCGTACTCGTAACCACCGGCCAAGTATTGCCCTGTGACCGACGCGATATGATTTCCATTCGGTGAGACGGCCATTCGCCACGACCAGAAGTCATGCGCTGTAAGGTGACGTACAACTTGCCCTTCGTTGACGTCATACCATTTGAGCTTGCCGTCGTAGCCGGCGGAAAGCAGCAGGGATTGCTCGGCGATCAGTGCGACACCGGAAACGTAGTTCTCATGTTCGTAAAGTTTTTCATACTCACCCGACTCCACATCGATACAGTAGACGCCGTCCATGGTGCCGACGTACGCCACTTGCCCATCGCCTGCCAACGCCGCGGACAATACCGCGGTAGGAAGTTTGTGTCGGTGGTTTTTCTTGGTCGTTGTTGGCACTTGATGACCTAAGCGAGTATTTCTTGGATAGGTTTTGCTTCATCTTCGACGCGATGGAACGTTGGCAAATCCGGCAAGTCATATTCCACGTGCGGATCAAGTCCCAAAGCGGCAAAGATCGTCGCGAATAGTTGCCGTTGATCGACAGGGTCTTCGGCCACCTCGACGCCGTTCTCGTCCGTGGCACCATGGATGACTCCCGGTTGAATACCGCAGCCAGCCAACGCCATACTCCATGCGTTCGGATAATGATCGCGCCCGCGGGCTTCGTTCAGCCAAGGCGTACGTCCAAATTCGCCCATGGCGATAACGAGCGTATCCTCCAGCATCCCGCGCTCGGCGAGGTCGCTGACCAAGTGATAAATCACGCGGTCGAGTTCCGGCACGAGCATTTGGTGGGTTTCGTGGTTAAACACATGGCAGTCCCAGGGCATTCCATTGGCGACCATCACAAACGTCGAACCATTTTCGATCAGGTGCCGAGCTAACAGCGAGTGCATGCCGAAAGCGCCGGGTCCGTACCGCGCGCGGTCCTTGGCGGGCAGCCGTTCTAGATCAAACAGCGGCGCGCAGCTCATCAATCCTTTGACACGCTCAAAGACGGCATTGTATGAAGCGGCCGCGGCGCTCTTGTGGTCGTTTTCGTATTTCTTGCTCAAGAACCGCCGCAGCGTTTCGCGGTCTTCGTGATCCACTTGGCTCAGCTCCGCCGGACGCTCGATATTGGGAATGCTGTACTGGCCGCCAGCGCGGACCGGTCCATATTCGGCACCTAGCCAACCGGCCCAATTGCCCGCTTTGAATCTCTTGAACTCGTTACCTTCAGGGCAAGGATCAAGCAGGATGAAGTCTGGAACTGGATTGTCGAGTTGAGCAAACTGCTGCGCGATGACGGAGCCCAAGATGGGCCGAACAAACGGTCGGCGGGGCGCATCGCCGCGCGTCATCATGTCAATCGCTTGGAAGTGCTCCTTCGGACCCGTCTTCATCGACCGGATGACCGCCAGTTTGTCGGCGATCGATGCGCAGTTGGGCATCAGTTCACTAAAGTGCATGCCGGGCACGGACGTGGGAATGCTACGGAACGGACCGCTCGTCGGTCGACCTGGTTTTGGGTCCCACGTTTCGAATTGGCTCGGCGCGCCGCACAACCACAGCAGGATACAGCGGCGTTGTTCACGCTTGGCAGTCGCCGCCAACAGCGGATGTGTAAAGAGACCGCTAAAACTGGCGATCGATGCCGCTCCGGTCGCGGTGATTCCTTCCAGAAACAAACGGCGGTGCAGCGTGTGGTCGACGCTGCCGCAAGTGAGCCTGTCTGGTTTGCTTTTTAGTCGGCGGGACATGTTTGTAAGCCAAGGTCGTTAGGCAAAACGGCGTCGTTGGCGGCTGAGCGTCGTAGGACAGGTTTTCAACCTGTTTGGACAGGATGAAATCCTGTCCTACGGTACGACACTTATCGATGCGCCGAATCCTTAACGTTGTTGGGTCCGAGTTCAATTGCCGTTGTAACGATTGATTCTAGTTGATGGCGCAAAAGCATGCCACAGACACCGTCTTTCCCACGCGAAAAACCTTTCTACGCTCGTTGCCGCCGAGCGATCACGATTCGGAAACAGTGGTTGCGTGAGAGGGCAACGTCTTCTCAGGGTCCGGCTGATTAAGTTCGGCGAGTACCCAGAAGCTCAGTTGACGAAAGCAATATGCGACGATCGGTGTCAACACGACGAGGCCGATCCACAAAAAAACCCAGTTGGATGTTCCAAGTGAAAACGGCGCCAGCAAGAGCATCGGCATTCCCACGGCCGATCCGTATATCGCCACGGGCAGCAGGATCGTCAGGAACACGCCGCGCCTCCAGATGCTGTTGATACCCAGACCTGAAAGCGTTGCGACGCCGCGCCACCAGACACAGACAAACAAAAATACAATGATACCGCTAATGGCAGCGAACAATGACGTCTCGAAGCGGTTGTTAAACGATCGACTAGCGTTGGACAACAACACCAGAGGAATCTGTAACAAGATCGTAAGCCAGAGAAAATCAATTGTCGTAAATCGAGTCGGCCTCCGTTTGCCCTTCACTGCCTTGGCAACCGGCTGCAAAATCGCATAGCCGAACATGGAGCATGCCAGGATGACAAGGAAAAAAACGAAGATGTAAACGAAGGCGAAAATCAACATTGCCAATTAGTACTCCCCGGGCGGTAATGTTCCGGACACGAACACTAGCAACGGTAGCCCGACGCGCAAGCGAGGGGCACAAGGGCAATCATTCCAC
>CBDUAB010000536.1:0-4117 GCA_965365045.1 uncultured Planctomycetales bacterium | reverse complement strand
AGCCATATCGACGAAAACTACTGGGATTCTATTATGATAGAGACAAGCTCGGAGGGTGGCGCAACCAAAATGTGGGTAACAATGAGCGCGCAAGCGAGGGACACTACCACATCTCGTAAACCGTGGAATGATTAACCTTGTGTCCCTCGCTCGCGCGTCGGGCTACCGTTGCTAATGCAACTTCAAAACTTGCGCCTCGGGCTATTGAAGAAAGTGCGTTCCTGCACCGAGCGAAGAATGATGCACCAAATGCACCTTAATCCGTCGACGGCAATATGGTACGCGCGACGCGCAGTCCATTTCGGTCTTCGCTCAGAGTAGGCGGATTGCCATGCTTCGCGTAATTTGCACGAACCTAATGTTCAAAGTGAATATAACAGGCACCGAGAACGCATCGCGGTTTGTCATCCCGCACGTGAACGTCGTCAGGCTCCGTTTTTTCGAGGGTAACCGTTGTTTGGTCACGTGAAGTTACAAACCAGTTGCGATGAACTAGCAAATTTGGGTTTGAGCTATCCAACGGCTGCGCCGAAAGGTTCCAGCGATCCAACACCCACTTGGCTGCCGCATGCACACCCGCGTCCGGATCAGTCTGAAAGACTTCTTGGAGCATTCGGTCGATCCTAGATCGTTTATCCGGCGAAACCGCTGATCGAGGGTAGTTGCCCAAAGAAAGAATCAGTGCCTGGCGCACGTCGGCCTCGAGTGAACGATCCTGCACGCATTTCTGAAAGACATCGACAGGAACACGGGCAGCTTGCATCCTCTTAGCTGGAAAAGTACCGCAATCCGGAACAAGCGAACATGCTTTCCGCCGGAGCTTGGTCGCTGTTGAACGGGTCAGTGATGCATGGTTCTAACGACCACGGCGCCGCCGGATTCCACAATAGATAAGCACGGAACAAAGCACCAAAGCCTGGCTAGGTTCGGGCACCGCCAGCGCTGGCATCGCGGACTGCTGCCAGTTCAAGCCAAGCACGTTCAGATCGGTGGAGTTGACCGCTCCGTCACTATTAAAGTCGCCCCCGGACCACAAGAGCTGTCCCGTCTGCTGCCATCGGATTCCCAATGTGTTCAAGTCTTGGGCATCCACAATGAAATCTAGATTTGAGTCACCCATGAGAGTCATCTTGAGATCTTCGACCCAGATACGGCTGTCTTCTTGATCCACTTGCCCATCGTCATTCAAGTCAAATCCCGTACCGTTCGTTTGCGCCAGTATCTCGGCACTTAGCAAATCAATGTCCGCGATGTCCAAGACGCCCGAACTATCAAAATCGCCGAGCAGGCCACCCGTGTTCAAATGACCAAACACTTCGACCTCGGCGAGCTGTAGTCGATAGTCGATCGGATCCTCTAAAGAAATAATGCGAATCCATTGACCCGTGAACTCGCCACTTGGATCCAAATCCGCGGTGAGCAATTCCGGATCCGTCGGACCCGCCTCGGGCGTACTGAAATCGTCTCGCATCACTGTTGACCAGACGGTATTCCCGGCCGAACCATTGTTGTCCTCGTGAATCGAGACACCATAGAACGTTAGCCGTTCCGGGCAACAGCCATCCTGTCGCGGCCAGATCTTGAGCTCGGCAATCTCGATTTCTTGGCCCAGATCGATTTCATAATACATGCCAAATTCCTCGGCGACGCCCGTTGTTCCTCCCGCTCCGTCCCCGTGAATAATCGTTCCCAAGTTACCGTCGGTTAGATTGGCTGGGCCTCCTGCAATGCCACCCAGCCAAAGTGTGCCGTTGGTGAATGCATCGGCGTGCAATGCGTAATTGATCGGCACTTCTTCGACACCTCCGGTGAACACCTCAACTTCGGAAAGCTGCAGTTCATATTCGTCGACCGGATCCTGATTGGTCGTTATGGAAACAAAACGGCCGGAAAAATCTCCCGGCGCATCAGCGGCGACAAGCGAAATACGAGAGCCCGGGCCGCCGGGCGCGTCTTCGTCAGGAAACAAATCAATTCCCCAGTTTTCTCCACCCATGAATCCTCCGTTGTCCTCGCGGATGCCCACTCGAAAATCACGGAGGCGATCCGGGCAGCAAGCGTCCTGTCTGGGTAAGAGATCGATGCCTTCGAGGTCAAACGTATCGCCCAAATCAATGAAGTATCCAAACCCATCTTCTTCGGGCATACCGGTCACGCCGCCAGCTCCGTCCCCATGAACGACATTGGCCAATCCGTCGATCAATAAATCGGCGGACCAGTTTGCCGACCAAAGTGAGCCGTTGGTAGTGGCGGTGGCATTGAGCGTGACGTTCACCGGTTGGATCGCGGTGTCGATGATCTGAGCGCCGCAAAATCGGGGCGCGAGACCGATGCTCATGAGAAACAACAGTCGCATCATCAGCCGAGTTCGGATAGCCATGGAATCACCTCAAAGAGCTAGGGGGGTCAGCACGATGTTGCGGTACTCGATGGGTCCATGATCGCCTTGGAGCATAATCGAGCCCGGCTCCGACTCGTGGCTGTCGAGAGCACCACCTGTTATGCCTTCGATCAGGACGTTGTCGACAATGGTCGTGCCGTTCAGCACAACCGTGGCCCAGTAGTCGACGAACGAGATTTCGAACGTCTGCCACTCGTCGGCCGGCTTGCTGGGGTTGGCGGTCGGCACGGCGCGACCGTAGATGGCGCCCATGCCGCCTTTGTTGACACCACGGCCGTGGCTGTCGGCGACCTGAACCTCATAACGGCCGTTGAGATAGATGCCGCTATTGCCGCGCGGTGGTACCTTGACGTCAATGCGAAGCTTGTAATCCTTGAACTTCTGCTTGGTAAGAATGTTCCAGCCCGCGGCCGCGTTTGCCATCACACCGTCGACGACTTTCCATTGGTTCTCACTGCCAGCACGCTGATAGTCCCAATTCGACAGGTCGTGTCCGGCGAACAGTTCGATCGGCTCGCCCCATTCGCGGCGGCGGGTCGCCTTGATCTTGCCCTCGCGGTCGGTGCCTTCGACGGCAACCGTGCCGGCGAACCGGTCACCCTGAAGCTTGACGTCATAATTGATCTTGAGTTGCTGGCCACCTATCTCGATGTCGATCGAGTAGGTCAGGCGGCCGTGATCGAGGATGACCTCGTTTAACTTACGCTCGGAAAGCTGTCCGCCGCCATAGAGGCCGGTAATTGCATCGTCCTTCTGTTCGAGCTTTAACGTGCGCTCCATTGAGCGATCGCCAATGTCGATCACGACGTCCCACGTCCCGGTTAGGTTTGTCGGTCGCAACACGCGCTCGCCCGTGAAAGGCGTGCGTCGGTCGCCGCGAACGAGATGGCCAGTCAGCTTGCCATCGGCAAGCGTAGCATGATAGGTGGCCTCGCCCATGGTCCACTCGAAAGCTTCGTCTTCGACCTTAACATCCTTAGCCCGGTTCTTGCCGCCGCCCGTGCCGACAAACTCGGCCACGATGACGTCCTGATCCTTAAAAAGCTTGACCCAGGAGGGGCGTTCCCCGCCGCGGGTCTCCAACGTGAGGTCCCATGCCCCATAGACACCGGTGGCATCGTGGGCAAAGACCTGGACTTGAGGGAATCCGAGCAGACAGGCTCCCACCACGGCGGCAAACCACACTTCACGTTTCATCGCTGGTCTCCTCGTATTTTGTCTTTTCCAATTGAGAATATGCGCCGACTACAACCCGAACAAAGTGGGGCCGGTGCGTGAGAGATTGTAGTGGCTCAGACCAGGAACCGCAACCAATTTGGCGGGAAGGAAACATCAACACAGGCGCTGTGAGCGCCAGTTTGGCAAAGACGCCTATTTTGGATGAGTCTTGCACTCGAAAGGCGAACCTAGTTTCCTGGTGTTCCGTCCGTACATCAGAGCAAGCCCGACAACCGCTAGGAAAAACGCTGAAGGTTCCGGCACAGGCGCATTGGCCGGTATGGACTGCAGCCAATTGAGTCCAATCTTGTTCAAGTCGGCGGCGTTGACGATGCCGTCCGCCGTGAAGTCTCCACCAGACCAGCTCGCGTCTTGCTGCTGCCAGTTAACGGCAAGGTTGTTCAGATCCGTTGAGCTGATCAGCCCATCTAAATTCGAATCGCCTGGCAAGTAAGCTTCGCTGAATCCGTTGTGAACGGCTGCGCTTGAGAGCCACTG
>CBDUAB010000535.1:0-4124 GCA_965365045.1 uncultured Planctomycetales bacterium | reverse complement strand
GCTGTGGGTTTCCGCACACGCTTTGGGGATCATCGTGTCGACGAGCATCGTCAGCATGGCGCCCGCCGCGACGGCCGTCGTCGCCGCGATGACAATCGGGAAGCTATTGAGTGTCGGTATTGCGTTAATGGGGGTGCTCTTTGTTGGCATAACGGTTGCCATAGCAACCCGCGCCCTGGCGGACACATTAAAGCGACATCTGGAGACGAAAACCTAGCGTCAATCCCAACACGCCTGGCTAACAATTGCTCTGGATTAGGAATCCTCCACGAACGACCTCCTGAAGCGAGCCCACAGGTGTGATACCATCTTGTGCGACAATCTCGGCAGGATTTCCAGCCTGTCAAGTCGCAATTGTTTGGAAAAGAATAATGAAACAGGCAAAAATAACGGTTGCGGGGTAACGGGCAGGTATTAAGATAGGGAAGAGTTCGATTCCACGAACCCGAGATACGAGATAGTTGCCCAGGAATAGACTAGTGCTTTCGACCAACTAGGGAACGCCACTGCGAGACCATACAGAATGCCAATTCCATTCGCTCGTTGCCACTTGGCTTCGTTAGAGCGGATCGAATTGGCATTTTTCGTTGGTCTCACGGCCGTCGAGAGCGTTTCGAAACAAAACGGAGTACGCTACTGCAAAAAGAGTGTCAGCGCCTTTTTCGGAGATCCGTGAGGATGTGTCCGAGGATAGCGCGGGCGCTCTTTTTTTGTGCGCCTACTAGACCGGTTTAAAAACAGCTTTCGAACAACAAACAGATTTACAGCATTCGCAGGAGAAGAACAATGAGACTGAAGTTTTCGATCGGCAGCCACGCAGTTTCGCGCATCTCAACAGTCTTTCGAGCTGGCCTTGCCATTGCGGCTTTGATGGCGCTCAGCAGTGGGGCGCATGCAGGTACGATCACAGTCAGTCCGGCATTAACTGACGATGCCAGCACGGGCATCAGTCCCGCGAAGACTTACACCCACACGATCAGTGGTGGAAGTGCCGCATCGATTAACGGTGTCAACTTTGACGTGCTGGACGCCGGCAACACACCGGCCAACTTCGCTTGGAACGCAAACGGCTTCGACAATAGAGAGATTGCTTGCTGCAACAACGGTGATTGGGTTCCCGCAAGCGGCGGAGTCACCGGACCCGACCTCATCAATCTACTTGGGTCATTCACTTTCTCCGGTAGTGGTGACGGCAATCCGGCATCACAGACCTTTACGCTGTCGGGCCTTACGCCTGGAGAAACCTATGACGCCCGGATGTACATTCGTGTCTGGGATACCGAAGGCAGCGGCCGGCCAATCGACATCACCTATACCAACGGGGCTGAAGTTGATGCTACAGGCCCTTCACCGGAAGACCGTCCGTCGCTCATCGGTCTGCCGAATGACCACAGTGCATACTACGTGAACTACCAGTATACGGCTCAGACTTCCGACCTAACCATTGACGCTGCGGTCGTTGGACCGTCCCCGTCGGGAAGCTTCCACCTGTACGCATTGTCGAATGAAGTCGTGCCTGAACCGAGTTCGCTGGCGTTAGCCGCGATTGCGCTGGCAGGAATGTTGTCGATTCGACGGCAACGGCGTTCTGGCTGAGTTTTCAGCAATCGCTACGGAATCATTTCAAGAGCCTCCCAGACGGGAGGCTCTTTTTTTGTGACTCAACCCGAAAGCTCACAGGTACAGCGCCACTGTCATCGTGAGGGAGCGACAGCGGGTGAAGGACCTACCAGTGGCGCTCGAACTGCTGGTAGATTCTTCACCTCGTGTTACTCGGTTCAGAATGACACTTGGCCCTTACACGCGATAAAAGTTACGCCAACTCCGCACACAAAGCGCTGTCCTTTTACGCATTCGACTGCCAAGACGGCATGCAGCGACTAGGTCAATCATTGTTTGACCGGTGGTTCACGGTAAGCTTGCTTTCTCTTGTAAACCGACATCCGATTCTCGATCTCCGTTGCCAACTTCACATCGTTTGCCGCGAAAGCCAACGATTTGGCTTGGCGAGCTGTCGTGACCGACTCTTCAAATTGACCACATTCGGCCTGTGCGGCCGCGAGCAAGTCCAAGAAGAATGGGTTATCACCGCCGGTCTGTCGCACCACTTGCCTGGCCAACCGCAACGCTTCCTGTCCGTCGCGGAACTTCGTATCGGGGTGAGTTGCCATCAGCCAAGCCAGATTATTCTGTGCGGAAACATGATCCACGTCGATTTTCAGCACAGCCCGGTATAAGGTCATGGCTTCCTGGACCTGCCCTTCCAGTGTGTGCAGCATGGCCGCTAAATCGTACAGGGCGCGAACATGATCACTTTGGCAGCGAATCGTCTCTTCATAATGGAAACGAGCTTTCGCCGGCTCTCTCTGCTGCAAATACAACTTGGCAAGCAAATAATGAATCTCTGGGTCATCGGGGGTGATCTGCAAGGCTTGGCGGAGGTGCCTTTCCGCTTCGCTTACGTCGTTTTGCTTGAGGTGAACCTGACCGAGACGACGCCGAGCTAGAGCGAAGTCGGATTTGAAATGCAGTGCTTGTTGAAAATGGTACATCGCATCATCCAGACTGCCCTGCTCTTCCTGATGCATCCCGTACCGAAAATGCATCGCCGCCTCGGCATTCTCTGCCGTCCGCATGACCCTTTCGTGTTGAATCGTGCGGCCAGGCAGTAGTGCCGATCGCTCCCATCTTTCGGCACGCGTCCCCTGCGAATGACGTGAGTCGGCCAACAAGTCATCGATCTTCATGGGCCCCTTGTACATCACGGACACGCGGCCATCGCCGTCAATCAAAAAACTCGACGGCAAAGGCAAAGGACGTTGTAGAGTCACCAATGCGTTGTGGTAACCTTGCAGTGAATCAAGAAGTTCGCTGCTCGCCATCGCGCTCGCGAATGGAAAGTCCGTCTGCTCGAGCATTTGCTGGGCGCTTTCCGGACCCGAGCTGTCGTCCTTGCCCAGGCCATCGACCGACAGCGCGATGATTTGGATTCCTGCCGCGCGAATGTCCGCCTCACGATCGCGAATCTCCATAAGTTCCGTCACGCAAGCGGGACACCAACTGGCAAACAGATTGATCAAAACTGGCTTGCCCGCGCCAGGCGAAACGACTTCTCCTAATCTGCCGCGAATATTCAGTCTCGGTCCGCGCAATAACGTAACGGCCGGAATCCTGGCAGTCTGGGTCGGCGACGAGAGTTTTGGGATCGAAGGTCTCAGCGGCACCGCCAAATGGCGCGACGGGGCTTCGACCGGCCGACCGGTACCCTGAGACAGCAGATAGCGACTGTCGACGATAAGTCCTGTGAACTCTTCAACCTTGCCGTCGATTGTGTTGCGGCATGGCCACCGCACCACGACCTTTTCAATCGTCTCCGCTGCACCCACTCCGAAGTGCAACCATTTACTTGACTGAGAAAGGAATCCATCGCCCGCTCGGAGCGACTTGATCAGCTTTGTCCGCTCGGAATCTCGAATCACGTACACTTCGACACGAGCCCCTACCGCGTCGCGGTTCGTGTCCTTGCCATTCCCCTTTAGACGTAAAGCTATAAAGTGATTGTTGCTGCGAGTGTCATTGCGCATGTAGCGGAGCCGCGGAGCGTTTCGGTTCGAGATCCACAGATCCAAGTCTCCATCGCCGTCCCAATCCGCGACGGCCGCTCCGCGCCCATCGTCGGGGAAATCGAGACCGCTGCCAGCCGAGATGTTTGCAAATCGACCGGATGCGCTGCCGGCCGATCCGGTGTTCAAGAAACAGCAATTGCGTTCGTTGCCGCTAAACGATCGCCCTTGGTTTATCATCGCGGAGAGAGCCCGATGCGGTCGCGGATCAGCATCGGTATTCGCATCTTTTGAGTCAAACGTTTGCGGCACGACCTGCCGCCAAAAGAAACTTCACAAATCACCGGAATCCTTGGTTGTCATATAACCATTGGCAACGAATAAGTCCTCCCAGCCGTCGTTATTGAGGTCCACGAAATTCGAACCCCACGCCCAGCGGCCCATGGTAACGCCGGTCCGGATACTCTCGTCACTGAACCGCACGTCGGGCGAACCAGGATTCTCGCCGAGGTTCCTGAGCAGTGTGTTCCCACGGGCAAACCGTTGCAGTCGCCCACGCAC
>CBDUAB010000534.1:0-4125 GCA_965365045.1 uncultured Planctomycetales bacterium | reverse complement strand
GCCCGTTCGAGCAGGTGACCTGGTTGTCACCGTGGGTAATGAAAGGCTGCGTGACGGCGACCGAGTAGCGATTTTACGCGTCATAGAGAATGATGTATCCGCGCTCGAATCGGTCCTGCATTCGGCAGCCGCGAATTAGCTCAGCTGAGACGCGATGAAAGTTATCGAAGCATTCATTCAGAATCCCGTCAAGGTTTCGGTCGGCGTGTTGATCGTGACGCTATTCGGCTCGATTTCTCTCGTCACGATGCCGAAGCAGCTTATTCCGGCGGTGCAAAATCCCGTACTCACGGTCGAAACCCGCTGGCCGGGGGCAAGTCCCCGCGAAGTCGAGCGTGAAATCGTTCAGGAACAAGAGGAGCAGCTTGCCGCGATCGAAGGTCTGATCAAATTGACGTCGGAATGCCGCGACTCTTCGGCGCGCATCACCCTCGAGTTTGTGGTTGGCACCAACATCGAAGACGCCATGATGCGGGTAAACACGCGGCTGCAACAAGTTCGTGAGTACCCTGTTAACGCATTGGAGCCGGTGATCGAGGCTTCCGACGTATCGGACCGTCCCATCGCCAGGTTCGCGTTGACATCTCGCCCCCCGTCTGAAGAGGCGATCGTCGAATTCCAGAACGCTCACCCCGAGATGGCCGCGGCATTGGAACCCGCGAGACGGGCCATGAACACGGGTCTGCGCGTATTCCGCCTGCGCACTGTGTATGACGAACAAAAAGACAACTGCCCCGATCTCGCGAAACTGCTGCCAGTTGAGGTCAACTTACAGGAAGTACGCAAACTGTCGGAAGACATCATTGAGCCACGTTTGGAGCGCGTTCCAGGTGTCTCGGAGGCTGACACTTACGGAGGACAAGAGGAAGAACTGCAAGTCATCGTCGACCCCGAGAAGCTTGCCGCGCGGCAGTTGACGATCGCCGATGTTCGCGACGTCCTTGCCGGGCAGAATAAGGACACTTCCGCCGGCGACCTATGGGAAGGCAAGCGGCGTTGGGTGATTCGAACGCTCGGGCAATTCCGTGACCCAGAGCATGTCGAACGGCAACTGCTTACCAACGAAAACGGTTCACCGATCTATGTTCGTGACGTCGCCAAGGTCCGCGTTGCCTATAAGAAGATCGACAGTATATCTCGCCGATACGGCATCGCCAGCAATGGATTGAGTGTTCGCCGCGCGTCCGGCGCCAACGTGCTCGAAGTCATGAAAGGGTTGCAAAAGGCCGCGGCTGAACTCAACAGCGGAATCCTGAAACGCCTCGACCTTGAGCTGTTTCAATACTACGACGAAACCGAATACATCAAATCGGCGATCGGTCTGGTCCAGCAAAACATCTTCGTCGGCGGAGCGCTGACCATCATTGTGCTGTTGCTGTTTTTGCATCTCGGGCGCAGGACACTACTCACGATTCCTCTTATCGCCCTCAGCGCGGTAGCTTCGATTTTAATCTCACCATGGTTTTTCCTCGTCACCCTGTTGCTCACCGTGGGCGCCGGTTTGTGGTTCGGTCGGGGTGCCCTGGTCGTCGGTTTGGCCATACCGATAAGTGTCATCGGGACGTTTTTGTTACTCGGTTTGATGGGCCGCTCGCTCAACGTCATCAGTCTGGCGGGGTTGGCCTTTGCCGTGGGTATGCTCGTCGACAACGCTGTCGTCGTCTTGGAGAACATATACCGCCGGCGCCAATTGGGCGAGGATTCATTCACGGCCGCGGCGCGAGGTACGCAAGAGGTTGCGGGAGCGGTCGTTGCTTCGACACTAACGACCATTGCAGTCTTCGTCCCGGTTTTATTTGTGCAGGAGATGTCCGGACAACTGTTTCGAGACATTGCATTAGCCGTTAGTTGCGCGGTAGGGCTCTCATTGGTCGTTTCTTTCACAATGATACCGACCGCGGCCGCACGCCTCTTTGCCACGGCTTCCGGTTCAAATGGCCACAGTGATGTTACTGGCGGCAATGGCGCGTGGAAGCGAGTTCGAGCCGACAGCGGTAACGGTTCGACGTCAAGCTCAGCGAATCTTGACGCTATGCCAAACCCTCTTAGAACAGGCCGCTTAGTTCACCTGATTTCCTCAGCGGGAAGTACGTTCACGCACTTTGTGGCGGACACCAATCGCTGGATCCTGCTGAAGAAACGACGCGCCCTGACGCTGGTTACGGTCATGGTCGCATTCTCGATTGGCGTGAGTTATCTGCTGTGGCCGAAAGTGGAGTATTTGCCGGCCGGCAATCGGAACTTTGTCTTCTGTAGTGTTTCACCTCCGCCGGGTTACAACATGAAACAGTTGATGGCGATGGGGGAAAAGCTAGAAACCGACCTGCAACGTTATTGGGATGTCGATCCAGGCAGTCCCGAGGCAGCCGAATTAGAGTACCCCGTCATCAATTACTATTTCTACGCCGTTCGCGGGAGCTCGGTGTTCATGGGCTTCCGATCCGACGATCCCTCCCGCGTTCGGGAACTGATTCCGCTTATTAGGCAGGTAGGCTCGCAGTTTCCCGGCACGATCGCTGTTGCCAAGCAGTCCAGTTTATTTGAAAGCGGACGGACGGGAGGGCGTACGATCGACATTGAGATTACGGGAGGTGATCTGAACAAGTTGGTTGCGATCGGACGTCGTGTAATGACGGATGTGAAGCGAATCCTGCCAGAGGCACAAGCCATGCCCAGGCCCAGCCTCGATTTGTCCAGTCCCGAGATTCACATCGAACCCAAGCTCATCGAGTCCTCGGAAATGGGCGTGAGCGCAGCCGAGCTTGGTTACGCGGTCGACGCATTCGTGGACGGAGCGTATGCCGGCGACTATTTCGTCGGCGGAGACAAGATCGACCTTACTATCGTCGGCGATGAATCATTCACCGGGCGCACGCAGGATATTCTCTCCTTGCCGGTGGCGACTCGCTCCGGCCAAGTAGTACCTCTCTCCGCTTTGGCACACGTGGAATACAGCAGCGGCCCTGAAGCAATCCATCGCCGCGAACGACAGCGTGCCATTACGATTCAAGTGACACCGCCCGTGACGTTTCCGTTGGAAGAAGCGATGCAGCTTATCGACCAGCAGATCGTCTCGGTCCTGCAGGACGAAGGCCAGCTCGACGGAGAGACCATGATTACGCTCTCCGGTACCGCGGACAAGCTGCGAGAAGCCTGGGAAGCATTGCGTTGGAATCTGCTCTTAGCCTTGGCCATCACATACTTATTAATGGCGGCGCTGTTCGAGTCGTGGCTTTATCCGTTCGTGATCATCTTTAGCGTGCCGCTGGGGGCAGTCGGCGGCGTGCTGGGACTTTTTTTCTTAAACCTGTTCGTGTTTCAGGCATTGGACGTACTCACGATGTTGGGTTTCGTCATCCTCATCGGCACGGTGGTCAACAACGCCATTCTGATCGTTCATCAGTCGCTGAACTATGTTCGTAACGAAGGCGTGTCTCCACGTGACGCCATACCGGAAAGCGTCAGGACGCGGATTCGCCCGATCTTCATCACCACGTCGACCACCGTGCTCGGGTTGTTGCCATTGGTTCTTTTTCCCGGCGCTGGCAGCGAGCTTTATCGCGGCTTAGGGTCTGTTGTGTTGGGTGGGCTATTGCTGTCGACGATTTTCACGCTGTTTCTCGTCCCGGCCGTTTTCATTTTGACGATGGACCTCAAGGATAAACTGCGTCGCGTTTTGTTTCCATCAACCGCCAACGACTTGGCGGACGAAACTACGGCTGACACGGACTTTGTCGAGCCAAGCGCTGTGTCGACGTGAAAGGCCGAGAATGTGGCTTTCGTGACAGGTCGCAATGCATGACGATTTGGTCGGGAAATTGTATTGTCGGTTCTTGGCTTCTCGGCTTCCGCTCAACCACGATAGGCATGAATTGTCACCACAAACCAAACATAACCCACGGCTTATCGCACATAGTATGGCTTATCGGACGTTGGCGGCGGCTAAGGGGCGATTCTGGAAGCTCGAATTCTTCAGCCATCCTAATGGCTATGTCTGCTGCGTCGTGGGTTTTCACGGTCTGATGTGCGGTTTCCTCAACGCACCTCCGTCACTGGCCAGCATTGGATGAGGACAGTCGCGGTGGCTGAGGAGATCAACGGTGGCCACCTCCGGCCGATTCCAAA
>CBDUAB010000533.1:0-4127 GCA_965365045.1 uncultured Planctomycetales bacterium | reverse complement strand
TGACAGAAAAGTCGGAAGAACCCTAAATTCACACAACCTCACATTTTCAACTGGCTACCGTGCATCTGAGCAAAGTGCGTTCCTGCACCCCTCGCGCGGAAACGACCTGGACGAAACCGTCACGCCAGCCTATCCTCGCGCCGCATCCCGCGGTCGGATGGCCGATCACCGCTAGCAGCGCAACCAACATCAAGGAAGATATAGGTTCATGCTTCGTCCAATTGTTCGCGGAACATCTTTTCTGTTGCAAGTGCTCGTTCTGTTTAGCGCGTCGCATTGTTTTTCGCAGCAGACGACTTCACCGGTTCCATCGCCGATCGAACAGGAACAACCAGCCAGCAATTCAGCTGAATCGCCGGCTTCCCTGACCATCAAAAAAGTCGACGAGGAAGCCAAAGCCATTCAAGCTTCTGAATCGCTCGACGACAACGCTAAAGCGGAGCTTCTGAAACGGTATAAAGCGGCGTCGGACTGGCTGGCGAGCGCTCGCGATGCAGAAGCCAAAACTGCTCAGTATGAGGACGAGGTACGGCGAGCGCCAGATGTACAACAGCTAAAGTCCGAGCTCGCCTTGCCGCAGGCGGAACCGGACATTCAATTGCCTTCCGACATAACGCTTGCACAACTTGAACAACTGGCTACAAATGCGGAAGCACGACTAAACGATGCACAACAAAAACTCGGCAAGCGCAAAGAAGAAATCAAAGGAAGGGCCGACCGTAAGGGCGAATTAGCAAAACTATTGGAGGAGACAAAGCAGCGTTTGGAAGAAGCTCAGCAGCAACTCATCGCGCCGCCGCCATCAGATGAGGCTCCCGAAATGACGGCAGCTCGCCGTACGGAGTTCGCAGCGCGGATTATCGCGTTGAAAAGCACGCTGATACTCTGCAATGCAGAGACGAGCCGATCCAATGCCTTGGCGGAGCGATTTCCACTGCAGCGAGATCAGGCGAAGCGCGAAAAGAACTTCCACGAAAAAGAAGTCGCGGCCTACCAACAGCTTGTCAGCAAATACCGTAAAACCGAATCCGAGAGGCAGGCGCAAGAGGCGCAAGAAACTCGTCGGCGAATCGAGATGGATCATCCCGCGCTACGTGATGTGGCTGAACACAACGCTGTGTTGGCCGAGAAAGGCAAGGTGATCGCCGAGACCATTACGCAGGTCGCCAACGAGGTGAAACATATCGAGAAACGTTTAGAACGGCTCAAGAGCGACTTCGAAAAGGCCACATATAAGGTCGAGAAGGTTGGGCACTCGGCAACGGTGGGCCTCATGCTGCGTAAGCAGCGCGAGGAACTACCGGCGATAGGGGAATGCGAAGAACGTCTTCGCTTTGTAGAGCAAAAAATGCCCAAGGCCAACCTTGACCGGTTGGAATTTGAGGAGCAGCGTGAGGCACTTGGCGACATGGAAGCCGCCGTTGACCAAGTTGTGTCAGCGTTGCCGCAAGAGAGTTCGAGTTCCAGCGCGACATATCTGGAGCAGGCGGCTCGTCAGTTACTGCAATCCCAGCGTGATCTGCTAGACAAACTAGACAATGACTACGACGCTTACTTAAGCGAACTGAGTGAACTCGAGCTGAGCAACCAATCGCTGATTTCGGAAACGCGTAAATTCAACGATTTCATTGACGAGCATGTCTTGTGGATACGCAGCGCGGAGCGGCTGAAGTCGCTCGATTCCAAACATGTTGTGGCAGGTATCTTGGAGTTGACGAAACCCGCTGCCTGGATCGGATTGGCTAAGACTTCGGGGATCGATACATTCCAGCGGCCCATGATGGCGATGGCAGTGCTCGTGGGAGCGGTATTGTTAATTGTGCTGCAAACTCGTCTGGGATCACGTATTCGGTATCTTTGTGAGACGAAGTCCGCGAGTTCCGGAGTGCGATTTTGGCCGACAATAGAAGCGCTCTTACTGGCCGCGCTGACCTCGGTCCAATGGCCATTGCTGTCTTACTATTTTGGCTGGCGGATGACGATCGCTCAGTCAACTTCCGCGTTGGGCTTGGCGCTTGGACCGGCATTGCAATACGGCGCCTGCTTGTTCTGGTTCAGCGCATTCGCGCGCCACATCTGTCGAGACGGCGGAATTGCCGCGGTGCATTTTGGCTGGTCCTCATACGGTCTCTCCCTTGCCCGTCGAAAACTGCGTTGGCTGACGTTTGTTGGAATTCCGCTGGCCGTTGTTGTTGTGTTGGCTCAAATCTATCAACAGGGTGAATGGGCGAACTCGTTGGGACGAATTGCCTTCATTGCCGTAATGTCGCTGCTGGCGAGGTTCTTTCACTTGCTGCTTCGCGGCAAGGATAACGTTCTGCGCGAAGCCATCGCGCGGAATTCATCCCCTTGGCTCAGCCACGTGCGCGTGCTCGCCCATCTATCCGGGATCGCCGTTCCGGTGTGCTTGGCAGTCCTCGCTGCCATCGGTTACTACTATTCGGCCCAACAATTGGCCTTCAAACTGCAGACGACGATCGGATTGATTTCAGCATTGGTGCTGTTGTATGCGGTAGCGTCTCGATGGTTCCTGGTAAAGCGGCGCGGCCTAGCCATTCAACAGGCGCGTGAGCGGCAGCAACAAACAGCCCAATCCGGCCAAACCAAAGAATCTTCGTCGCCGTCGCCGGTCCAGGTGGAAGAACAACAACCGGACCTGTCATCAATCCATGAGAAGCTACTGCTGTTGCTCCGCCATGCCGTAACCGTTTGTGTATTGGTCGGCAGTTGGTTCATCTGGTCCGATGTGCTGCCAGCGTTGCGCGTTCTCGACGGTGTCGTGCTGTGGGAGAAAACGATCGAAGTCACCGAGCCGGTCGAGGTCGCTTTGGGACAAGTAGTACCGCGAAAGATGCCGAAGGACGTTGCCACGACACTGCGTCACGCGATCATCGCCGGCCTGTTCTTGCTGGCAACGTTCGTGCTTGGCAAGAATCTGCCGGCGCTCTTGGAAATTACCGTTCTGAACCGTCTGCCCTTGGACACAGGAGGCCGGCATGCAGTGTCGGTGATCCTGCATTACAGCGTGGCATTAACTGGCTTCCTGCTCGCGTGTCGCACGATGAATATTACGTGGTCCAGCGTGCAATGGTTGGCCGCCGGCATGACCGTCGGCTTGGCATTCGGTCTCCAAGAAGTATTCGCCAACTTTGTATGCGGCCTGATTCTGCTGTTTGAACGTCCGATTCGCGTTGGCGACATCATCACCCTAGGCGATACCACGGGAAGGGTTACCAATATCCGCATCCGTGCAACCACTGTTACCAATTGGGACCGCAAAGAGCTGATCGTGCCGAACAAGGACCTCATCACGGGGCGATTGTTGAACTGGACTCTATCGGACACGACGAACCGCATCGTGATCACGGTCGGAGTCGCCTACAAATCCGATCCCGAAAAGACTCGTGATATTCTTGCTAGTGTGCTTCAGGAACACCCCAACGTCCTGGACGATCCCGCTCCAAATGTTACGTTCGAAGGGTTTGGCGACAGTACGCTGAACTTTGTCATCCGAGCATATCTTGCGAGCATGGATAATCGCCTGTCGACCATCCACCAGCTCCACTCGACGATCCACCGCCGTTTGGGCGAAGCAGATATCGAAATCGCCTTCCCACAGCGCGATATCAACGTGCGTCACTTGCCGCATGCGCTGGAACTGCCGGTGCAGCCTCAGGTGGGGCCCGCCAAGGCGGCGTAGTTCAGTAAATTGACCGTGTGCGATTCTGGGACGCGTGTTGCGAATGACTAATGTCTAAGGACTAATGACTAAAGAATGACCAATGACGAATGCCAAAGTGCGTGTTAGCGATACGATGACGAGAGGATTTGAGCTATAATCTTGGCATTCTCACTTGTGCCTCGGGATGTTCATTCGTCATTAGGCATTCGGATTTCCTTAGTCCTTAGACATTAGTCATTCTCCACCGGGCATCCCTGAGCATTACGCGCACGAACACCGGTGCCGTCGGACCGCAATGAAAATGCAACACAAAACCTCCCGTCGTAACTTCTTAAAGAAATCAGCCGCGGCCAGCACGGCGTTTAGTGTTCCCCTAATCGTCTCGGCTAAAGTGTTGGGTCGGGACGATGCAGCTCCCGCCAGCGAGACGATCTTGGTGGGTGTG
>CBDUAB010000532.1:0-4141 GCA_965365045.1 uncultured Planctomycetales bacterium | reverse complement strand
CGCTTTTCAACGTTGGTACTTCGGGTACGGATCGAGTTCTACGAAAAGTAACAAGACTGGCTCCGGTCTCGCGCGGCGGCGTAAGATTCGGTTCATTTACGATTACGATACGAACTCGATTCTTGTGTCGAACGCCAAACCGGCGCAATTGGCAATCATCGAAGATCTCATCAAGGTTTATGACATGCCACCGTCCGAAGATTCCCTCAGCGCGCGACGCTTCAAAATCTTCAAACTCAAATACTCGCGAGCCGATAAAGTTGCCAAGACGATCAAAGAGGTCTATCGTGACTTGTTGAGCTCCAAGGACAAGGAATTCGATAAGGGTAAAGGCGAAAAGGAAAAGTCGAGTCAGGCGAGTCAATCGAGCAGTTTCTATCGAATCTACGGCAGCAGCAACGACGACGATGAAAAACCGAAGAAGATCAAGGCCTCGTTTGCCGGCGCATTATCCGTGGGCGTTGATGAGATCTCAAACATCTTGATCGTCTCGGCTCAAGAAGAATGGATGTCGAGCATCGCCGAAATGATCGAGATTCTTGATGTTGAGGCCCAACCGTATGTACCGTCGGTTCAGGTCCTCAATACGAGCATTAGCGCTGCGACCTTGCAGGCGGCATTGACCAGAGCGTTCAACGGTAACGGTAGTAGTGTGCAAGTTTCCAAACCGGCGGCCGCCGAAGCAAAGCCACCTGAAAGTCATGATGGAAAACAACCTGTCGCAACGAGTGCAACTGAAGAGTAATTGGTGGGTCACTCTTGCCGAGAGTGACCAGAGCGAGCGCTATGTCACCGGCGCCACGTCGGTTATGTAGAAGTGCGTTGCCTGACCTGAACACCAACTGCGCCGTTCGTTGTGACTTCGCACCGGTCACTCTCGGCAAGAGTGACCTACGGGCGCATCGAATGTCAATCTGTCCAGTTCAGCAGTACTTTGCCGGACTTGCCGGACATCATCACCTCGAACGCTTGCTCGAATTCCGAATAATGCAACCGATGGGTGATGACCGGATTGATGTCCAACCCGCTTTGCAACATTACGGTCATCTTGTACCAGGTTTCGTACATCTGGCGACCGTAGATGCCTTTGATAGTCAGCATATTGAAGACAACGGCATTCCAGTCGATGGCCATCTCTTCTTCCGGAATGCCCAGCATCGCGATCCTGCCGCCGTGACACATGTTGGCCAACATCTCCCGAAATGCGGCGGCACTGCCCGACATTTCCAGGCCAACGTCGAAACCTTCGGACATTCCAAGCTGTTCTTGCGCGTCGCAAACGCTCTGCTCGCGGACGTCGAGAACCAGCGTGGCTCCCATTTTCTTGGCAAGCTCCAAGCGATACGGATTCAAGTCGGTCACTACGACATGGCGGGCTCCTGCGTGCCGCACGACTGCCGTCGCCATGACACCGATCGGTCCGGCGCCCGTAATCAGCACGTCTTCGCCAAGTACGGGAAACGTCAATGCGGTGTGCACGGCGTTGCCAAACGGATCAAAAATTGAGGCCACGTCACGGTTTATCGACTCATGGTGATGCCACACGTTAGTCATCGGCAACGCCAGGTACTCGGCAAATGCGCCCGGTCGATTCACACCGATTCCCTTAGCGTCGGCGCAGAGGTGTCGCCGACCAGCCAGACAATTGCGGCAACGTCCACAGACAACATGCCCTTCTCCGCTCACAATTTCCCCTGGTCGAAAATCCGAGACGTTCGAGCCAACATCGACGATCTCGCCAACAAACTCGTGCCCCACGACGAGTGGAACGGGTATCGTCCGCTGAGCCCATTTATCCCATTTGTAAATATGCACATCGGTCCCGCAGATCCCCGTCCGATCCACTCTGATGAGCACGTCGTTGATTCCCAGTTCAGGCTCGGGAACTTCTTCCAGACACAGACCTGGTTTTGCGAAACGTTTGACGAGAGCTTTCATGGTAGGTGAGGCGATCTTTTTTATGTTGTGCGTTGTTTGCTAATTAACGCAATGATTAATTGCACAGCACCACTTTATGTCATCCTGAGGGAGCCTAATTGGGCAGCGCCATTTTTGTCGATGCTAGCGAGTTTAAGTCGTTGTATTCGTCCAGTTTATTTCAACGCTGCTTCTCCACCGACCCCGTGTCGGTGGAAAGACGTCTGACCGCTACATCGGTCAACCCACCCACGTCGGCCGAGGATCACGCTCGCCAATTGAGGCCACGTAGCCGAGGTCGAAATGGAGGCCGCGTACCATTTCGGTCTCGGTTGCGGACGTTCAAGTGGAGACCGCACTCCTCGACCGATTGTTGCCGCGGTTCTGCCCGGTAGCTGTCAGACGCTCGCCCACCGACGCGGGGTCGGTGGAGGAAAACGGGGACCGAATCAACATGCCGCTTGCCGCATTGAGGAGAGTTCGTTAACACTCAGTCGTAGAACGATTTATTGCTGCTACCGTCGGCCAACGTGGCGCTGCCCAATTAGGCTCCCTCAGGATGACAGTCGTGCTTTCGGAGTTACGGGTTACGGCAATGTCGTGATTCAAAGTGGCGTTATCCAATTGAGCAACGTTCCTTTATATAACACACACGATCCGATACACCATATCAGCTCGGATCCCGTTGCCACAGCTCCTGGGATTCAACCCTCAGAGCGCGGTTGAACTTGCTAGAGCAGTTTTCCCAGGCGATAGTCGCCGTTAGCTCAACGATCTCGTCTTCGTCGAAGAAAGCCCCCAATCGTCCGAAGAACTCGTCGGACACTTCGAGTTCGGTCTTCGTGATACGATCCGCGTACTCGAGAGCAACTTTTTCAAGTTCGCTGAAGTGGGGACTTGAGGCGTAGTCCGAGAGATCGAGTATCTTCGCCTCGGAGATGCCAAGTTCACTGCCGACCGCAGCGTTGATGTCTTGTCAGAATACGCATCCGTTGAGTGCGGCGACGCGACGATTGACGAGCGCCGTCAGCTTGCCATCGAGGAGTCCGGACGCTTTGAGACCTCCCCACATCCCCTGAACCGCACGAAAAATGGACGGACGCCGCGCATAGATCTCGTAAGGCTCGAGCGTGACACCCCATCTGGCCGCTTGTTGCTCGAAGGCCCGGGCAATTTGCGGTCCTACTTCAGCTTTGTTGACACCCTGTACTCTTGCCATACAGCACCCCATGAAACGCTATTTATGAGCCGATTCACCGAGAAGCGTCAGGATTCGCGTCAAAACCTTCCGCGCCGGTTGGTAGCTGGAATCCAGCGACACAGCTTTCTGCGCGAATACGTGCGCTTCCTCAACATTTCCCATTGCTAAAAGCGACAGAGACAGATTGTGATGTGCCAGAACATTTTGGGGATCCGTTTCTGTCGCTGTCCTAAAATGGCGGGCGGCTGAGGTGAAATCCCGTTGCTTCGCAAAAGCGACACCTAGATTGTAATTCGTGTTTGCATCACGCGGGTCGACTTCGAGCCCTTGCCGCAGTTGCTCTACCGCTTCCGAAATACGAGCTGTTCGAACAAGTAGATTTCCCAAGTTGTTTCGCACGTCTAGACTGCGGGGAGCGACTTTCAAAGCTTGACGAAACTGTTTTTCCGCCTCCGTCGATCGGCCACGTTTTCCCAGCAGCAAGCCCAGATTATTGTGGGCTTTGACGAAATGCGGATCAAATCTGAGTACGTCGCGATAAATGCCGATTGCTCTGTCGTCCTGATCGTGATTGGCCAACAGGACCGCGAGGTTAAAAAGCGCGGTCACGTATTTGGGGTTTAGTTTCGTAGCCCGTTCATAGTGCGACACTGCTTTATCGAAATTGCCACGCTCCGAGAAGGCGACGGCAAGGTTGTAGTGCGCCTTGTAATGCAAAGGATGGCCAGCTCGTTCTTTTCCCTTAGCGATTTGTTGTTCATAGGCCGACAAATACGAAGCTGCGTCCTCAACAAAGCCATCTTCGGCAAAGCGGCTGGCCACCATCGCGAGATTGAGCAGATTCGAGACGTCGTGCTCGCGACCTGGGAATGGCAGCGCCGCGGTTCGCAGCTGGTCTTCGTCAGTATCGAGCAAACGTATGTCGCTTAGTAACTGCTCCATCGAGACTTCGCCTCGATAGACCACTGCCAGTCGGCCTTTTCGGTCGATAAGCAGGCTTGTCGGAATAGGAATCGGTTTTTG